>CAZIIB010000215.1:0-6651 GCA_964539125.1 uncultured Thermoanaerobaculia bacterium
GGTCGCCGGCGTCGGTGGTCAGGCGGTTGGTCCGGGCGTCGGGGAAGTGGAACGGCATCCAGATGACGTTCGCCTTGACCTGGCGGGAGAGGAGCGCCCGGGCTCGCACCCGGCCGCGCCGGGAGACCACGTCGACGAGCTCGCCGTCCTGGATGCCCAGCTTCTTGGCCGTTCTCGGGTTCACCTCCACGTAGGCCTCCGGCTGCTTCGAGGAGAGGCCCACGGAGCGCCGGGTCTGGGTGGCGGCGTTGTAGTGGTAGAGCGTGCGACCGGTGGAGAGGACCAGCGGGTACTCCGGGTCCTCGATCTCGGCGGGCGGCCGATACTCGACCGCCTCGAATAGCCCCTTGCCCCGGAGCACGCCTCCCTTGTGGAGGTACTCGGTCGAGGGGGACTCGGGGGTGAGGACCGGCCACTGGAGGCCGCCCTCGCGCTCGATCCGCTCGTGGGAGATGCCCGCGAACTTGGGGACGAGCGCGGCCATCTCGGCGTAGACCTCCCGGGGGTGAGCGTAGTCGGGCTGCTCGAGCCCGGCGCGACGGATCACCTCGGCGAGGATCTGCCAGTCGGGCCGGGCCTCGCCGGGCGGCTCGACCGCCTTGCGCACCCGCTGCACCCGCCGGTCGGAGTTGGTGAAGACCCCCTCCTTCTCGGCGAAGCAGGCCGCGGGCAGGATGACGTCGGCGTAGCGGCAGCTCTCGTTCATGAAGACGTCCTGGACCACCAGGAAGTCGATCTCGTTGAGCGCCTTCTCCACCCGGCAGGCGTTGGGCTCGGAGATCACGATGTCCTCGCCCATCAGGTACATGCCGCGGATCTCTCCGGCGGTCATGGCCTTCATCATCTGGTTGAGGTTGAGACCCGGGGTCTCGGGCTGCGCAACGCCCCAGGCGCGAGCGAACTTCTCCCGCACCTCGGGATCGTCCCAGCGCTGGTAGCCGGGGTAGAAGACCGGCGAGGCGCCGGCGTCGTTCGCCCCCTGGACGTTGTTCTGGCCCCGCAACGGGTTCATCCCCGCCGAGCGCACGCCCAGGTGACCGGTCAAGAGAACCAGGTTCGAGAGGGCGTAGACGTTGTCGGTGCCGGTGGTGTGCTCGGTGATCCCCAGGGTGTAGTAGATCCCCGCCTTCTCGGTCGTGGCGTAGGCGCGGGCGACCTCGCGGATCGCCTCGGCCGGCACGCCGGTCACCTTCTCCGCCTCCTCCGGCGGGTAGCGCAGCACCGCCTCGCGCATCGCCTCGAAGCCCTCGGTGTTGCGCTCGATGAACTCGCGGTTCTCCAGCCCCTCGGTGACGATCACGTGGGCCATGGCGTTCAGGAGCCAGACGTCGGTGCCGGGCTGGATCTGGAGGTGCCAGTCGGCGATCTCGGTGAGCCAGATCTTGCGGGGATCGGAGACCGCGAGCCTCGCGCCGCGGCCGACCGCCCGCTTCATCTCCATGGCGATGATCGGATGCGCCTCGGTGGTGTTCGAGCCGGTGACGAAGAGGAAGTCCGCGTCCCGGATCTCGGGGATCGAGTTGGTCATCGCCCCCGCGCCGTACGTGGTCACCAGACCGGCGACCGTGGGGGCGTGTCAGGTGGCGGCGCATTGGTGGACGTTGTGCGTCCCGAATGCGCCCCTCGCCATCTTCTGGAGTAGGTAGTTTTCCTCGCCGGTGCAGCGCGAGGAGGAGATGAACGCCAGGGCGTCGTTGCCGTGGCGTTCAGCGACCGCCTGGAGACCCCGGACCGTGCGGTCGAGGGCCTCGTCCCAGCTCGTCTCCCGGAGCTCGCCCGAAACCGGGTCGCGCACCAGCGGCGTGGTCAGGCGATCCGGATGGTGGATGAAATCGTTGGCGAAGCGCCCCTTGACGCACAGGTTGCCGTCGTTGACCGTGGTTCCCGGGGGCGGGCTGGTCGCCTTGACCACCCGGTTGGCGGCGCGGTCGACGTTGAGGTCGAGCTGGCAGCCGACGCCGCAGAAGTTGCAGGTCGTCCGCACCTTCTCGAGCTCGCGCTCCGGCTTGCCGTAGGCGAGGGCCGGCTTCTCGGTGAGAGCGCCGGTGGGACAGACGTCGATGCACCCGCCGCAGAGCTCGCAGGTCGAGTGCTGGAGAGAGATCTCGTCGGCCGTCGAGATGGTCGTCCGGCCGCCCCGGCCGGCCAGGGTGATCGCCGAGACCGCCTCCACCTCGTCGCAGTAGCGAACGCAAGCCGCGCAGAGAATGCAGCGATCGGCTCGGAAAGCGACGAACGGGTTGTCGTCGCCCGGACGACCCTTGCGCGGCGAGTCGACCGGGGCCCAGGTGCCGGCGGTGCCGTAGCGCTCGGCGTACTCGAAGAGCCGGTTGGGGTTGGCGTCGTCGGCGACGGCGCGGTCCTGGACCGTGTCCGCCATGTGGAGCGAGAGGAGAAAGCGGCGGTTGCGCTCGACGCGCTCGGTCGTGGTGCGCACCACCATGCCGGGCGCGGTCTTGAAGGCGCAGGCCGGTTGCATCAGGCGCTGGCCCTCCACCTCCACCAGGCAGATGCGGCAGGCGCCGGCCGGCTCCAGGCGATCGTCGTGGCAGAGGACCGGGATCTCGGTCCCCAGCCGGCGGGCCGCCTGGAGGATCGTCTCGCCGGCCCGATACTCGACCTCCCGACCATCGATGGTGAGAGATTCACGGTCGCTCATGGCGCAGCTCCGAACTCCTCCGGGAAGTGCTTCATGGCCGTGGTCAGGGGAAGCGCCGCCGCCTGGCCCAGGCCGCAGATGCTCGCCTCGGTCATGCCCCACGAGACCTCCTCCAGGTCGGCCAGGGCGGAGGGGTCCCGGCCGCCGGCGAGGTAGCGCTCGAGCGCCTGGCGGATCATCTGGGTCCCGATCCGGCAGGGCGAGCATTGGCCGCACGACTCGTCCTCGAAGAAGACCGCCTGGGCGAGGGCGGCCTCGACCATGTCGGCGGTGTCGTTCAAGACCACGATGCCGGCGGAGCCGAGCATCGAGCCGGCGGCCTGGAGGCTCTTGAAGTCCAGTGGCACGTCCGCGGCCGACGCGGGCAGGAAACCGCTCGACGCGCCGCCGGGCGAGAACGCCTTCAGGGTGCCGACGGCGCCGCCCGCCATCTCCAGGAGCTCGGCGAGGCTCACCCCGAGGGGAGCCTCGTAGACGCCCGGGCGCGCCACGTGACCGGAGAGGCAGTAGAGCTTCGAGCCCGGCTGGGTGCGCCCGGCGTTCCGGAACCAGTCCCCGCCGCGGGTCAGGATGGCCGGCACGCAAGCGATGGTCTCCACGTTCTGGACCAGTGTCGGCTTGCCCCGGAAACCCTTCTCCACCGGGAACGGCGGCCGGAGGCGCGGCATCCCGCGCTTGCCCTCGAGCGACTCGAGCAGCGCCGTCTCCTCGCCGCAGATGTACGCGCCGTGGCCGTCGGCGAAGTGCCAGCGGATCTCGCCGGCGCCGGAGCCGTTCGACGACAGGTCGCCGCCTTCGCGGGCCGCGGCGAGCGCCGTCTCGAGGGAGGCCCGGCACATCCCGAACTCGCCGCGCACGTAGACGTAGACGTCCCGCGCCCCCAGGGTGACGGCGGCCACCGCCAATCCCTCGATCACCAGGTGGGGCCGGCGGAGCATGACCTCGCGGTCCTTGAAGGTCGCGGGCTCTCCCTCGTCGGCGTTCAAGACCACGTAGCGCTCGGTCTCGGCCTGGTTTCGCACCCCGCGCCACTTGACGTGGGACGGAAAGCCCGCGCCCCCGCGGCCCTGGATGCCCGAGGCCTCGAGCTCGGCGCACACCCAGTCGGCGCCCCGTTCGCGGGCCGCCGCCAGGGCGGCGTAGCCCGCGTGCTCGGGGGCCGCCAGGTCGATGGCATGCTCCGGCGACGAAGGCGAGAGATGGACCGGGAAGGTTTCGGCCCGCTCCTCTCTCCGGTGCCAGACGGCGGGCGCCGCGTCGCAGCGCCCGAGACAGGAGACGAAGCGAGCCGTCTCACCCCGTGCCTCGACCTCCTCCTTCGCCCGCTCGCATCCGGCCAGGCGACAAGAGAGGCCCTGACAGACGAAGGCGTCGGTCTCGGGATCGGAGAGCAGATGGTAGAAGGAGGCCACCCCGAAGACGTCCGCCTCGGGCACGCCGGTCGCCCGGTGGACCTTGCGCGCCACCCCGGGCCGCAGCCCGCCTTCTCGATCGAGGATCTTGAGGACGTCTTCGCGGCGTGCGTGCTTCGGTTCCATCTGCGTTGAAAATCCTAACACGGGGGGCCGATCCGGATCGGGACGGCGCCTCCGGGAGTTGGGCGCTCCTCGAGCTGGACAAGTCCTGTTCTCGCGCAGAGACGCAGAGAACGGCCATGGATGAGTACGAGCCGGGAGAGCGGCGTCTGCCGGGGCCGTGCGGATGCTGCGTGCAAAGTCGACAGCCGGCCCTTGAGCTTCCCTGCCGCTCGGATCGAGGACGGAATCACCCCTCTCGTCGATGGATGCCTGTGATGCAACTCCGCCTCTGCGGCTCTGCGCCTCTGCGCGAGATTTGTTCAGCTCGTGACGTCGACTAGGGCGGGCCCAGGGCCCGGAGGGCCTCGAGGTTGCGCTCGACGTGCGCCGCGGGACCCCGGCGCACCGCCTCCTCGAGGGCGTCGGCCGGCAGGAGGCCGAGCTCCCGGACCGCCGCGGCCACGGCCGCGAGAGCCAGATGGGTCTTCGCGAGCCCGCGCGGCAGCGCCGTCGTGTCCAGGACCGAGACCCGCGCCCGGGTCGGCAGGGGCTCGCCTCCGGCGAGCTCGGACAGGGTGAGGACCACCCCGTCCTCGCTCATCCGCGCGAGGTGAGGCGCCGCCTTCCTCCGCCCGATCTCGGAGAGCAGCAGCAGGACGTCCGGCCGCTCGCTCCCGGCGAACTCGATGGGCTCCGGCGCCAGGACCAGCTCCGAGAGGCTGTGGCCGGTCTTGACCGTCACCGGGTAGTCGTCGCGCTGGCTCGCCCAGAGACCGGAGAGCACCCCCGCCCGGGCCGCCATGCGGACCGCCGAGCGCACCCGGTCGCCCGCCGAACCGGCGGCGACGAAGCGGACGGGCCGGTCGAGGCCCACCCGGAAGCGGGGATCGAGGAGGTCCTGCCCGGAGGAGGCGTCGGTGAGGTCGCCTCCGAGCTCGGCGGCGTGGGCCCAGCGATAGGCCTCGGCGAAGTCGCTCACCTCGCGACAGGCGAGGACGCCGGTGGCGAACTCGAACCGGGCGAGCAGCTCACCCAGGGTCTTCTTCGAGGCCTGGTTGTTGGGCACGAAGAAGGCGGTGCAGAGCTCCCAGATGTCGAGCAGGGCGAAGCCCGGCGTGCGGACGGCGTCGGCGATCCTCTCGGACAGGTCGGCTTCGAAGGTCGTGCCGCGCCAGACGTAGGCGGCGCCGTTGACCGCCGCCGTAGCGCAAAGGTCCAGGGGACGCTCGAGGCTGCCGCCCGGCGTGGTGGAGGTGATGGCGCCGGTGGGCGTGGTGGGTGAATGCTGGCCGCCGGTCATGCCGAAGTTCAGGTTGTTGAACACCAGGACCTTGACTCCCACGTTGCGGCGGGCGGCGTTCAGGAAGTGGGCGCCGCCGATCCCGGTGCCGCCGTCGCCCAGGAGGACGATCACCGTGAGCTCGGGGCGGGCGAGCTTGATCCCCGTGGCGTAGGTGAGGCTCCGGCCGTGGAGGCCGTGGAGGGCGTTGGTGGCGAAGTACTGGTCCGAGAGGCCGGAGCAGCCGATGTCGCTCACCAGCACGACCTCCCGCGGGTCGAGGGCGAGCGCGACCAGAGCGCGGTCGAGGGCGTCGAGGATCGAGTGGTGGCCGCAGCCCGGGCAGAAGGGGTACGGCCGCTCGTTGCGGTAGGTGGCGAGCGGGGTCACTGTAGTGGTCATGGCAGGGTCTCCAGGAGCTGTCCCGGCGTGATCAGGCCGCCGTCCAGGCGATGGAGGCCCACGACCTCCGGGCGCGGGGAGAGGCCGCCAGCGAGGCGTTCCACCTCACGCCGGTACTGCCCCGGGTTGAGCTCGGCCACCACCACTCGCTCGATGCCGGCGAGGGCGGCGCCGAGGGCGCTCTCGGGCACCGGCCAGAGGCTGTGGACGACGGCCGCCGAGACCTTCTGGCCCCGCCGCCGGGCAAGCGCCACCGCCTCGCGCACCGCGCCGGCGGTGATGCCGTAAGCGAGCCAGAGGGTCCGGGCCCCGGGCTCCAGGTCCGCCGCGACCATCTCGATCTCGCCGCGGTGCTCCTCGATCTTGGCGATCAGGTGCCGGTTCAGGGCATCGATCGTGGCCGGATCCTTCGTGATCCAGGCGCCCTCGTCGTGGCTCGAGCCGGTGAAGCGCATCACCCGGTCGCCACCCAAGGGCCGGAGCGGCGGCACGCCGTCCGCCGGGTGATAGCGGTAAGGAGCGCCGTCCCCATCCTCGGCCTCGCCGGCGCCGGACGCGAACGCCTTCCGGGGCGGCACCGAGACCTCGCCCCACGCCGTCTGATCGACCGTTCCCAAGGTCAGGCCGAGCTCCTTGTCGGCCAGCAGGAAGACCGGGCAGCGGAAGCGCTCGGCGAGCTCGAAGGCGCGAGCCGTGAGCCGGTAGCACTCGGGGATCGACGACGGCGCCAGGACGATCACGGGGTAGCCGCCCGAGGTCCCCCAGCGCACGAACTGGACGTCGCCCTGGCCGAC
>CAZIIB010000216.1:0-6644 GCA_964539125.1 uncultured Thermoanaerobaculia bacterium
GCGACCGTGCTCCAGGGCCACGCGCGCTTGACCGCGGACATCGACCTCGCCGTCGACCTGTCGGCTCCGGAATTGCGCCGGGCTCTCGAGGTGCTCCTCGACCTCGGCTTCCAGCCCCGGCTGCCCGTCGCCGCCACCGACTTCGCCGACCCGGAGATTCGCCGGCAATGGGTCGAAGAGCGAGGCATGAGGGTCTTCTCCCTGTTCGACCCCTCGAACCCCCTCCGCTCCGTCGACCTGTTCGCCGAGCACCCGGTCGACTTCGAAGGGCTCTTCCACCGCGCCGAGGTCCTTCCTCTCCGTTCGACCCGGGTCCGCGTCGCCTCGATCCCCGACCTCATCGAGCTCAAGCGCCAGGCCGGCCGCCCGAAGGACCTCGACGACATCGAGAAGCTGGAGATCATCCGGAAGGCCCGGGAGGCGAACGATGAGTGAGCGGCAACCAAACGCCGCACCGGCCGAAGGCTCGGAGCCCGTGACGCCGGAGTGGTCGGCGAGCTGGGCGAGCCAGGAGCGGGAGACCCTCGAAGCCTCGCTCGCGGCGACCCCCGCCCAGCGTCTGGAGTGGCTGGAGGAAGCTCTCGAGATCGCCTTGGCCAGCGGTGCCCTGCCTCGCGAGGAGCCGTGGGACGGCGGATAGCCGCCCTCCCTTACGACCGGGTGGTCCAGGCCACGGCCGAGGCTCTCCGAGCCGCCCGTCCGGAGGCCGTCCGAAAGGTGGACCTCGTCGTCTTCGGGCCTACCGGGCCCCCCTCGCCCGACAGATCCTCGACCGTGCGCCACCGGAGGCCCCATGACATCCACCGCGCCTTCATGGAACCCCTGAGCCGGTGACCCGAACGCCCGCGGCACCCGCCTGGCTCCTGCTGGAGCCCTACTACGGCGGCAGCCATCGCCACCTGGTGGATGGGCTCGCCGCCCGCCTCCCCGTCCCGGTGGAGCTCTGGACCCTGCCGCCCAGGAGGTGGAAGTGGCGGATGCACGGCGCGGCGATGCTCTTCGCCCGGCGCTTCCGGCGCGAGGCGGCGCGGCTCGCGGGACTGCGGGGGATCTTCGCCTCGTCGCTCCTCGACGCGGCGGCGCTCCGAGGGCTCCTGCCCGACGCGGGACGGCGCCTCCCGCTGATCCTCTACTGCCACGAGAACCAGCTCACCTACCCGGTGCGCACGGCGGACCGGCGCGACGAGCACTACGCCTGGGCCCACGTCCAGAGCACCCTCGCCGCCGACCGCGCGCTGTGGAACTCGGCCTTCAACCGGGACGCGTTCCTCGAAGCGCTGCCGCGCCTCATCCGGCGCATGCCCGACGCGCGCCCCCGGGGGCTCGCCGCCGCCGTCCGGGAGCGCTCCCAGGTCCTGCCGGTCCCGTTGCCGGTGGCCGAGATCGAGAGCGCCCTGGCCGCCGAGCCCGCCCTGATCCGGTCCCGGACGGGTCCCTGCCGCATCCTGTGGAACCACCGCTGGGAGCACGACAAGGGGCCGGACGTCTTCGTCTCGGCGCTCCTGGAGCTGGCCGAGGAAGGCCTCCCCTTCGAGGTGGCGGTCCTGGGCCAGGCGTTCGGGCGCCGGCCGGCGGTCTTCGAACGGGCGCGCCGCCTCCTCGGCGATCGGATCGTGGCGTGGGGCCACGTCGAAGACCGGAGCGCCTACCTCCGGGAGCTCGCCCGCGCGGACGTGGCCCTCTCCACGGCCCGGCACGAGTTTCAGGGGCTCGCGGTCCTCGAGGCCGCGGCCGCCGGGGCGGTCCCCCTGGTGCCCGACACCCTGGTCTATCCGGAGATCTGGCCCGCCGAGCTCCGCTACCCCGAGGGGGCTCTCACTGCGGCGCTCCGGGAACGGATCGGCGCCGTCGAGCGGTGGCGTGGCTACGACCCGCGGCCGATCGCCCGGCGCTTCGACTGGAGCGCTCTCCTGCCTCGGTGGCAGGAGGTCTTCGAGGAGAGCGAGGACCGGGACAGACCGGCCGCTCGACGAGCCCGCGGCCGGCATCGAGCGCCGGAAGATCCGCGCCGGTCCCTTTGATTCGCTCCGCGAAACTCTCCGACAGGGGGCCACAGGATGCCGTCCTCGGCCTCTTCTGCTTCGCCCTGGCGCTCTTGACCCGCGCGGCGGCGCCCGAGGTCGGCGGCCCCCATGGCGCCCCTCGTGACCTCGGCGAATCTCGGATCGGGATAGCGCCCCTACCCGGCGGGAAGGACCCAGGCCAGACCGTCGACGTGCTCGAAGTGGGGATCGAAGGACACGAGATCGGCGCCGCTCTCCAGGGCGTGGGCGGCGATCCACATGTCGTTGGTGGGAATGGGCTTGCCCTTGCGCCGGAGTGCCGCGTGGATGCGGCTGTACCGATCCGCCGTCGTCCAGGTGACCGGCAGGAGGCTCACACGGGGCTGGGCGAGGAAACGGCGGATGCGACTCAGGTTCTCCTCCGGACGAGTGCCGGAGCGAAAGCCGGCCAGGACCTCTCCGAGTACCACGGCGGAGAAGACCAGCTCCCCGGCTCGACGCATGAGGTCCGTCGCGCCGGGATGCCCGCGGGCGATCGCCGAGTAGGCGTTGGTGTCGAGGAGGACCTTCACTTCCAGAGATCCTCGTCGACCCGCTCGAAGTCGGCCAAGGCTTCGTCGAACTCGCGTGCCTCCTCTTCGGTCCACGAGCCGACGAACCAGTCGAGGGAGCTCCCGATGACGTCCTGGCTTGCGGCGGGACGGTCCACGCCGACCGCCTTCTTGAGAAGCCGGAGAACCGCCTGGTTCCGCGAGATGCCCTCGCGTTGCGCCAGCTCCTCGATCTCCCGCGCCAGGTCGTCTTCGTAGCGGATGGTGAGTTGGTGAGACATGGCGTCCTCCCTTGCCCAGATCCTAGGAATGGGAGGCGGGTGAGTCAAGAGGCGAGTCACCTCGAGTCACCATCGTGAGTCATCGATAGGAGCTCAGGCGTGGGTACAACTCCGCCCGGAGCGGGGTCGGGCCGGAGCGGGCTGGGGTTGCCGGTGTCAACCCAGCCGACGGATCGCGGCCCGGCCCAAGATCGCGAGGGCCTCGGGATCGAGGGAGTCGAGGAACAAGGCCGCCGCGTCCGGGTTCGCCGGGAGGCAGCGGACGGCGTGGCAGAACGTCAGAAAGTCGTCCGCCGGCTCCACGAGACGCCCCGGGCGGCGAGGGCCCCGGCACGGCGTTTCCGCCATTTCGCCGATCGGCGGGCTTGCGATCGGACGAACGCTGGATCTTGACTCGGCCTCAGCTCTCCAGCTCTCGAAGGAGCCGGGCGGTGGTGTATCGCTCCACGGCCTGCCCTTCGAAGTCCCGGTCGTTGGACCCGAGGGCAAGCCGCAGCGCTCGGGCGAGCACCAGGGCATGGGCGTCCTCCGGGTCGCGATCTCGCAGCTGTGCCAGGGCTTCCGCTACCCACCCAGCGTACTCGGGCTCCGGATGGAGGACTACCGGAAGCAGCCGCCACTGGAGCTGTACCAGTTCCTCTGGGAGGTCGTACTTGGCGGCCAGGTGAGGCGGATGCTCTTCCACCTCGTCGGCGTTGAGCTCGGTCGCGTGGACCGTCAGCCCGTGTTCGGTGAAGACCCTGAGAGCGGCCTTCCCGACGGCGGCCGAGAGCAGGACGACGGCGCCGATGGGCACGGAAGTCTTCCTCGATCGCTCCCTCGCTCACGCCGCGCGCTTCGAGGAGACGCGCCAGATGGGCACCCAGCACCGACGCCAATTCCCGCCGGAGGTCGTCCGGAACCCGCGAGGCGTCTTCGAGCGGCAACTAGAGCCCCGAGACCTTGCCGTGGCGAGTCAAGAGCACAGGCTCCTCGCCCGGCACGTAGCGGGTGAGATGAGCTCGAAGGTCACGGACGCCAGCCATGCGCAGGGTCGTCGCCTCCAGGGCAGAGACAATGGCGAGCCGCCGGATGTGTCAATAGTCGTGTCAATGGTCGTGTACACGACGACGGGAGGCGTGAAACCACTTACTCGACCCCCGGGCTTCTCGTGGGTCAATAGCTCCAGTCTTCGTGGGACAACGGAGCGCGGCTCAGAGCCTTCCTGTGAAGCCGCCACCGGGGCATGAGGGTGTCCCTCAGCTCCCCGGACCGGTCGTTGTGGTGGCATTCGAGAAGGCGGTCGAGCGACGCTTGCGCTCGGTTTCCGAGACGGGAGTGGGCTTCGCGCACCGACGTCGGCTTCTGGTTTTCGATCGCTTCCTCGCTCGAACTTCCGGCAGGAGCGCTGCCAGGGGGCGGCGATGCGGTCACTCTCGAAGGCGGCCTGGCCCTGAAGCTTCTCCCGGAGCGAGCTCGTGCCACCAAAGGTGTCGACTTCCACATGGGGCGCCGGGCGGACGGTGAGAAGGCCCTTCCCGTACCGGCGAAACTGCGCGACAATAAGAGCGGAGGTGTGTCATGCATGCTTCGAGTCCGTCTCGTCGTGCCAGGCGGCGGATCGCCCCGATCGTTCCCGTCACCTTCCTCCCCGTCCTCCTCGCGCTCGTCGCGACCTCTTGCGGCGCCCACTCCTCGCCGACCGACCCTGGCTCGCCGGGAGTCGCGCCGTCCGACCCCTCGGCGATCGTCGAGCCGGCCTGCGCCAACCCTGCGCCACTCCTGGGCCACTACGATCCGCGGGTCCCGGAGTACATCGTGCTCTTCCGGGCCGGCGCCGACGCCACGTCGACGGCGCGGGAGCTGGCACAGAAGTACGGCTTCCAGCTCGACTCCGTGTACGAGGCGACGCTCTCCGGCTTCTCCGCCGAGCTCACGCCGGAGGTCGTGGCCGATCTCCGCTGCGAGCTGGTCGTCGAGAGCGTCGAGCACGACAGCGTGGTGAAGGCGTACTGAGGCGCCCGTCGGGCGCCGGGTGCCCAGGGGCTGAACGGTTCGACGTTCAGGGCGCCCGAGTGCACGGTCAGGGCATGGCCCGGGGCCTCTTCATCGATCTCCAAGCCCTCGAGGTGCTGCTTCGCCTGAGGGGAAAGGACCAGTCCTTCTCGCAGGCTATCGAGGAGCGGCTACGGCCACCTGGGGAGAACGGCCTTCTCCTCGTCCTCGAGAGGATCTCGCGGTCCGAAGCGACGCTCGACGCCGTCGCTGGCGAGATCGCTCGGCGCCTGCCACGTCAGTGGCTAGAATTCGGTTCGCGGACGGGTCCGCTGACGGCGCCATCCCTCCAGGTCCAGGAGCCTGCGTCGCGCGGGCCTCCTACATTGAACCGCCTGATCCCCGCAGAGATCCCCGTTCTCCACGATGCCGAAGCCCCTCGACCAGACGCTCACCCCCGAGGCCGCCCTGATCTTCCGGATCACACATCGGGCGAATGTCCGCTGGATTCTCCGGAACGGCCTTCATCGCAGTCGCTCTCCCGTGCTGGACCCTGGCTTCGTGACCATCGGGAACCCGGACCTCATCGGGAAACGGTGCGACCGCCACGTACCGATCCCACCCGGGGGAACACTGGATGACTACCTCCCGTTCTACTTCACCCCGTACACTCCGATGCTCTACAACATCAAGACCGGCTATGGTGGCATCCGCCAACGGGACAACGAAGAGATCGTCACCTTCGTGTCCTCCTTGTCGACCCTGGAGGCGAAGGGCATTCGCTACCTCTTCACGGATCGCCACGCCTACCTCACCTCGGCTCAGTTCTTCGACAGTCAGGATGATTTGAACCGAGTCGACTGGGGCTTGCTCCAGCGACGGGACTTCCAGCGGGACCCGGAAGATCCGGAGAAGTTCGAGCGTTACCAGGCCGAGGCTCTGGTCCACCGGCACCTGCCGGTCGACGGTTTGCTGGGCCTGGCCTGCTACACTGACGGTGTCAAACGAGAGCTGGACGCGGGCCTGAGCGAGATCGGGGTGGACCTGAGAACCGCCGTTCGACCGGACTGGTACTTCCGATGATCCGCTTCACGAAGGGGAATCTCCTCGAGGCCAAGGTCGAGGCCTTGGTGAACACGGTCAACACCGTGGGCGTCATGGGCAAGGGGATCGCCCTGATGTTCAAAGAGGCCTTCCCTGCCAACTTCCGGGAGTATGCCGCGGCCTGCACGCGGGGAGAGGTGCGGGTCGGGCGGATGTTCGTGACGCAGAATTCCGCCCTCGAGGGTCCGCGCTGGATCATCAACTTCCCGACCAAGGAGCATTGGCGCAATCGAACGCGGCTCGAGTGGATCGAGGCCGGGCTCGCGGACCTGCGCCGGGTCGTGGCGGAGAAGGGGATCTGCTCGATCGCCGTGCCGCCGCTCGGCTGCGGCCAGGGAGGGCGGGGATGGACGGAGGTCCGGCCCCTCATCCAGCAGGCTTTGGGGAACCTCCCTGATGTCCAGGTGGTCGTCTATCAGCCCACCGGGCGCTACCAGAACGTCGCGAAGAGAACAGGGGTCCAGAAGCTCACTCCGGCCCGCGCACTCATCGCGGAGCTGATCCGCCGCTACTGGATCCTCGGCATCGAGTGCTCGATGCTCGAGATCCAGAAGCTCGCCTGGTTCCTGGAACGAGAGATCGAGTCCTCCGGCTTGGAGGACCCGCTGGACCTGCGGTTCCAGGCGGAGCGTTACGGGCCGTACGCCGACCGCCTCAGACACCTGCTCAACGCCCTCGACGGTAGCTACCTTCGGTCGGATGTCCGGGTGGCGGACGCGAAGCCTACCGAC
>CAZIIB010000217.1:0-6611 GCA_964539125.1 uncultured Thermoanaerobaculia bacterium
GCGCCGGCCCCCCTGGCCGTCGTCGCGCGCCAGCACCACCGCCTCGCCCACGCCCGGAGCCTTCGCCAGGTGGGCCTGGATCTCTCCCGGCTCGATTCGGAATCCACGGATCTTCACCTGGTCGTCCTCCCTTCCGACGAACACCACCGAGCCGTCCGCCAGGTAGCGGCCGAGGTCGCCCGTGCGGTAGACCCGATCGTCGGGCCGGCCGGTGAACGGGTTGGTCACGAAGCGCCGGGCCGTGAGCTCGGGGTCGTCCTGGTAGCCGAGGGCGAGGTGGGGGCTGCGCACGCCGATCTCGCCCACCTCGCCGACGGCGGCGAGCTGCTCGTCGGGACCGAGCACCAGGAGCTGGACGTCCTCCATTCCGCGCCCCAGGGGCAGGACCTCGCGGGCACGCCGGCGGCCGTCCGCGCCGGCGGACAGCTCGTGGAAGCCCACCGCGCGCTGGGTCTCGGTGGAGCCGTACATGTTGATGCACGTGAGCCCGGGCGCCAGCTCGGTCAGCCGCTCGACGTCCCGGTGGGTGAGCACGTCACCCACCAGGAAGGTCCTCCGCAGCGAGGGCACCTCGAGGAGCTCGCCGCCGCTCGGCCGCTCGGTGATCACCTGGGCCATGGCGGGGGTCAGGTGGGCCACCGTGACGCCTTCGGCCGCCAGCCAGCGCGCCAGGTAGCCCGGCCGGGTCATCTCCGCCGGCGCCGGCACCGCCAGGGTGGCGCCGTACCAGAGGGGCGTGAACAGGTCGCGGTGGAGGGGATCGTGGGCGAGGCCCGAGAGCATGCTGAACCGGTCGCCCGCGCCGAGTCCGAAGCGCTCGGCCTGCCAGGGCAGGAAGTGGGTCAGGGAGCCGTGGCGGCCGACGATGCCCTTGGGCCGGCCGGTGGAGCCCGAGGTGAAGGCCACGTAGGCCGGGTCGTCCGGCCCCACCTCGACCCCGAGCGGCCCGGCGCCCTCCTCCGCGAGATCCTCGCCGCTCGCGCTCAGCCTCACCCGGGCGACGCCCCGGCCGGCCAGCTCCCCGGCGAGCGTCTCGGGCAGGGTGCGGGCGGCTCCGAGCTCGAGGAGCACCCGGGCTCCGGCCTGGCCGATCATCTCCCCGAGGCGCTCCGCCGGGTAGGCCGGATCGAGGAGGGTGAAGACCCCGCCCGCTTCGAGCGTGCCCAGCACCGCCCAGAGCAGCGGCGGGCTCCGGTGGGCGTAGATGGCCACCCGGTCGCCGGGCGTCACCCCCAGGGCCGCCAGCCGTCGCGCGAGCCCGCGGGCCCGCGCGGCGACGGCTCCGTAGCTCCAAGAGCCCGCCGGGCCGGCGATCGCCCGGCGGTCGGGGGCCTGCTCGGCCCAGCGCTCCAGGGCCTGGTGGATCGGCCCGCGCCAGGCCGCGGAGAGCTCCGCCCGGGGATCGGGCAGCACCGCGGCCATCTCCGGGAGCGCCAGCGAGTAGCCCACCACCGGGGCGTCCGGCCGCTCGACCGCCTGATCGAGGACGCCGCGGTACTGGGCGAGCAGGCGATCGATGGTCGCCGCGTCGAAGAGGTCCGCGTTGTAGACCGCGAGGATCCGGAGGCTCTCTGAGCCGGGCACCAGGTAGAGGGTGAGGTCGAACTTCGACGGCGGCTCGCCCGGGTCGACGACCTCGAAGGTCAGACCGGAGAGGCGCGAGGCCCCCTCCGGGAGGTTGAGCATGTTGAAGAACACCTGGAACCAGGGCGTGCGCGAGAGGTCGCGCTGCGGCTGCAGCTCTTCGAGGAGCATCTCGAAGGGCACGTCCTGGTGGGCGTAGGCGCCCAGCGCCGTCTCGCGCGCCCGCTCGACGAGCTCACCGAAGGTCGGGTCGCCGGAGAGGTCGGTGCGCAGCACAAGGGTGTTCAGGAACATGCCGACGAGCCCTTCGATCTCGGTGCGCGAGCGGCCCGCGATGGGCGAGCCGACCACCGCCTCGTGCTCGCCGGTCAGGCGGGCGAGCACCAGGTCGAAGCCGGCGAGAAGCGTCATGAAGAGCGACGCCCCGTGCTCGCGCCCGAGGGCGGCGAGGGCGCCGCTCAGCTCGCCCGGCAGGGTGAGCACCCGCTGGCCGCCCCGGAACGTCCGCACCGGTGGACGCCGGCGGTCGAGGGGCAGCTCCGCCCCCTCGGAAACGCCCGCGAGCTGCTGGCGCCAGTACGCCATCTGCTCCTCCCGGAGCGGTCCGCTCAGGAGCCGGCGCTGCCAGGCCGCGTAGTCGCCGTACTGCACCGGCAGCGGCGCCAGCTCCGGCCGCCGTCCCTCGGTCTCGGCGCGGTAGAGCTCGGCGAGCTCCCGGAGCAGCACTCGCATCGACCAGCCGTCGGTGACGATGTGATGGATGGTCATGTAGAGCACGTGGTGGTCGGCGGCCTCGCGCACCAGCCCCGAGCGCAGGAGCGGGCCGCGCTCGAGGTCGAACGGCCGATGCACCAGGTCGTGGCCGACCGCGGTCAGGGCCCGACGCCGGGCGGCCTCGTCCAGGCGCCGCAGGTCGATCACCGGAAGTGGCAGCGGAGCCGGCGGGTCCACCACCTGCGCCGGCAGGCCGTCGCGCCGCACGAAGCGGGTGCGCAGGGTCTCGTGGCGGGCCACCACCCGGCTCAGGCAGCGGGCGAGCAACGCCGGCTCGAGGACGCCGCGGGCGCGCATGGCCTGGTAGATGGTGTAGGCGTCCGTGCCCGGCTCGAGCCGTTCGAGGATCCAGAGCCGCTCCTGGGCGTACGACAGAGGCACCCCCTCGCGGCGGCGGGCCGCGGGCAGCGGCACCAGCGGCGGCACCCCTTCCTCCTCGCCGGTGCGCAGGGCCGCCACCATGGCGGCGAAGCGCTCCAGGGAAGGGTTCTCGAACAGCGCGCGCAGGGGTAGCTCGACCCCCAGCTCGCTCGCCACCCGCGAGACCACCCGCGTCGCGAGCAGGGAGTGCCCCCCCAGGTCGAAGAAGTCGTCGTCCAGCCCGACCCGCTCCCTGCGCAGCAAGCTCGACCAGATCCCGGCCACCGCCCGTTCGACGTCGCTACCGGGCTCGCGATAGCCGACCCCGGCCTCCTCCGGCCGCCAGACCGGCAGCGCGCGGCGATCGACCTTGCCGTTGGGGGTGAGGGGGAGACGCTCCAGGACCACGATCCCCGCCGGCACCATGTAGCCGGGCAGCCGACGGGCGAGCTCGTCGCGCAGCGCCCGCTCCGACAGGGACGGCGAAGCTTCCCGCGACGCCTCGCCCGCGACGTAGGCCACGAGCTGCCGCGCTCCGGGGTCCTCCACGCCCGCTCCGGGAAGCGCCGCGAGGACCACCACCGCGTCGCGGACTCCGGGAAGCGCCGCCAGGTGGGCCTCGATCTCACCCAGCTCGATCCGGAAACCCCGGAGCTTGACCTGCTGGTCGGCGCGCCCGAGGAAGGCGACCGAGCCGTCCGCCAGATAGCGGCCCAGGTCGCCCGTGCGGTAGACCCGGTCTCCCGGGCGCCCGGTGAACGGGTTGATGGTGAAGCGCCGGGCCGTGAGCTCCGGATCGTCCAGGTAGCCGGACGCCAGGTGCGGGCTGCGCACGGCGATCTCGCCCACCTCGCCGATGGCGGCGAGGCCATCGCCCGGACCGAGCACCAGGAGCTGGGCGTCCTCCATGCCGCGGCCCAGGGGCAGCACCTCGCCCGCGAAGCGAGCTTCCACCGACGTTTCCCGGAAGCCCACCGCCCGCTGCGTCTCGGTCGCACCGTACAGGTTGACCACGTGCACCCGCGGCGCCAGCGCCTCCAGCCTCCGGACGTCGCCGCGAGTGAGCACGTCGCCGACCAGGAACAGCCGGCGCAGGGCGTCGAGGCGGGGCGGTGCCGAGCTCGCCGGAACCTCGGTCAGGACCTGCCCCATGGCCGGCGTCAGGTGACCGACCGAGACCCGCTCGCGCGCCATCCAGGCCGCCAGCGCCCCCGGCCGGCCGATGTCGTCCGGCTCGGGGATCGTCAACGCCGCACCCGCCCAGACCGGAGTGAAGAGGTCCCGCTGCAAGGGGTCGTGAGCGAGGCCCGAGAGCATGCTGAACCGGTCGTCGGAGCCCAGCTCGAAGGTCCGGCACTGCCAGGGTAGGAAGTGCGACAGCGGTCCGTGGCGTCCGACGATCCCGCGGGGCCGCCCGGTCGACCCGGAGGTGAAGCCGATGCACGCCCGGTCCTCCGGCCCCACCTCGGCCCCCGGCGCGGCGGCTCCCCCGGCGACGGCCCCGGGGACCCCCGGCAGGTCGACGCGCGCCGCCCCCAGCACCTCCAGCTCCACCTCGACCTCGGCGGGCAGCTCGCCGGCCCGCTCCATCGCCACCAGGGCCCGGACCCCGGCGGCCCGGACCATCGTCGCCAGGCGGGAGCCGGGATACGCGGGATCGAGCAGCACGAAGGCCGCCCCCGCTTCGAGGACTCCGAACACGGCGGCCGGCAGCCCGGCGCTCCGGTGGGCGTAGACCGCCACGGCGTCCCCCCGGCCCACACCCCGGGCGGCGAGCCGGCCGGCCAGCTCCGCCGCCGCCGCGGCGAGCCCGCCGTAGGTCCAGACGCCCTGCGGGTCGATCACCGCGGGCCGGTCCGGAGCGGTGCGGGCCATGCGCTCCAGGGCGCCGTGCACCGGACCGTGCCAGGTCGCGTCCAGGGGCGCGGTCGGGTCGGGCAGCACCCGCTCCATCTCGGGCGTGCGCAGCGACAGCTCACCGATGGCCGCGTCGGGCCGGGCCGCCACCTGGCCGAGCACCGCGCCGAGCTGGGCGAGAACCCGGTCCATGGTGGCGGCGTCGAAGAGATCGGCGTTGTACACCGCCTCGAAGTGGACCGCGCCGGCGGGGGTCGAGACGTAGAGCGTGAGGTCGAACTTCGACGGCGGCTCGGCCGCGGCCACGGCCTCCAGCTCGAGGCCCGGTAGCCCGGCCTCGCCGAAGGGAGTGCTGAACATGTTGAAGAACACCTGGAAGAAGGGCGTTCGCGACAGGTCGCGCTCCGGCCGGAGCTCCTCCAGGAGCATCTCGAAGGGCACCTCCTGGTGGGCGAAGGCGCCCAACGCCGTCTCGCGCACCCGCTCCACGAGCCGGCCGAAGGTCGGATCGCCCGAGAGGTCGGTGCGTAGCACCAGGCTGTTGAGGAAGATCCCGATGAGGGGCTCGAGCTCCCGCCGGTCCCGCCCCGCGATGGGCGATCCGACCACCACGTCCTCCTCGCCGCCGAGACGGGCGAGCACCACCTGGAATGCGGCGAGCAGGACCATGAAGAGAGAGGCCTTGTGGCGCCGGGCCAGGCGCTCCAGCTCGGCGGTCGGCTCGGGATCGAGGACCAGGCCGGCCCGCTCGCCGCGGAAGGTCTGGAGCGCCGGCCGCGGACGGTCGAGGGGAAGCTGGGCGCCGCCCTCGGGCGCCCCGTCCAGGCGCTCGCGCCAGTAGGCGAGCTGGCGCCGGCGCAGGTTGCCCGCCAGCCGCCGCCGCTGCCACTCGGCGAAGTCGCCGTACTGGAACGCAAGCCCGGGCAGACGGGGGGAGCGCCCCTCGCGCCGGGCGCCGTAGAGCTCGCCCAGCTCCGCCAGCAGGATCTCCACCGACCAGCCGTCGGCCGCGATGTGGTGCGCCGCGGCGTGGAACACGTGCCGGCCGTCGCCCGCCGCGTCCGGCTCGCGCACCAGGACCGCCCGGAAGACCGGTCCCTCGGCGAGGTCGAACGGCCAGCGGTTCAGGCGCTGGTGGAGGGCGGAGAGGGCCCGTTCCAGGGCCCGCTCGCCGAGGCCGCCCAGATCGACCACCGGCAGTGGGGTCGCCCGCGGCCGAAGCACCTTCTGGAGCGGCCCCTTCTCGCCCTCCCGGTACACCGTGCGCAGCACCTCGTGGCGCGCGACGACGCCGGTGAGGGCGGCGGCGAGGGCCGGAGCGTCGAGGTCCCCCTTCAGGCGCACCGCGAACGGCATCGAGTAGGTCTCGGCGCCCGGCTCCAGCCGGTCGAGGACCCACAGCCTCTCCTGCGCGTAGGAGAGCCGCATCCCGCGGTCCCTCTCGGCCTCGGGCAGGCGCACCAGCTCCGGGCCGCCCGCGGTCTCGCCCAGCTCCTCGACGGCGGCCGCCAGCTCGGCGACCACCGGGTGCTCGAAGAGCACGCGCAGCGGGAGATCGACGCCCAGACGGTCGCGCAGGCGGGTGATCACCCGGGTCGCCTTGAGGGAGTGGCCGCCCAGGTCGAAGAAGCTGTCCGTGGCGCCGACCCCTTCGAGCTCCAGGACCTCGCCGAAGACCCGCGCCACCTCGTCCTCGGCCGGGGTGCGCGGCGTCATCCACTCGGCGCTCGCCGCACCCCCCGCCTCGGGCTCCGGCAGGGCGTGGCGGTCGATCTTGCCGTTGGGCGTGATCGGCAGGGCGTCGAGCAGGGCGAAGGCCGCCGGCACCATGTATTGGGGCAGGCGCTCCCTGAGGTAGCCGCGCAGGCGACCCGCGTCGAGCTCCGCGCCGTCGCGAGGCGCGGCGTAGGCGACGAGCCGCAGCTCGCCCGAGCGGTCGCGGCGCGCCAGGACCGCGGCCTGGGCGACCTCCGGGTGGACGGCGAGAACCGCCTCCACCTCGCCGGGCTCGATCCGGAAGCCGCGGATCTTGACCT
>CAZIIB010000218.1:0-6563 GCA_964539125.1 uncultured Thermoanaerobaculia bacterium
GAAGATGAGGAGCCTTCAGTCCGGGACCTGCCGGCCGAGCTGGGGCGCGCGGTCGAACGAGCCGCCGGCCGGCCGGGCTTCTCGGGCCGCGAGAAGCAGACGGTGGAAGCGACGGCCGACGGCGCGCCGATCGGCGCCGTGAGCTTGAGCGGCCTCGGTCCGCGCGGCGACGTCGACTGGCGACGGGTCGCCGCCTGGCTCGACCGCTCGCTCGAGACGCTCCGGATCAACGGCGTCTCGCGGGCGGCCCTCGCGCTCCCCGAGTGCTCCGAGACGCGTGGGAGGGCGGCCGCCGAGCGGATCGCGAGCCGCGTGGCCCTCGCCGGCTACCGCTACGACGTCTTCCGGGACGAGAGCTCTTCGGGCGGCCCGGTCCGGCTGCGCTTCGTGGGCGTCCTGCCGCCGCCGGGAGAGGACGAGGCGTACCGCCAGGCGCTTCCGACGGCCCGGGCGGTGGCCGAGGGGATGGCCTTCACCCGCAACCTGGCCAACACCCCGGCGAACGTCGCCTACCCGCTCTGGATGGAGGAGCGGGCCCGCGAGCTGGCGGCCGACGCGGGGATGGAGATCTCCGTCCTGGAGGGCCCCGAGCTCGAGGCGAGGGGGATGGGCGGCCTCCTGGCGGTGGGGCAGGGCTCGCCCCGGGCCCCCCGCCTCGTCCGGCTGTCCTGGGGCTCGGAAGGACCGGTGGTCGCCCTGGTCGGAAAGGGCGTCACCTTCGACACCGGGGGCATCTCGATCAAGCCTTCGGCTCACCTCGACGAGATGAAGTACGACAAGAGCGGCGCCTGCACCGTGCTCGGCGTGGGCAGGGCGGTGGCTCGTCTGGGGCTGCCGGTGCGGCTGCGCCTCTACCTGCCACTGGCCGAGAACATGCCCGACGGAGCCGCCTATCGCCCGGGCGACATCATCCGCTGCTACAACGGCAAGAGCGTGGAGGTGATCAACACCGACGCCGAGGGTCGCCTGATCCTGGCGGACGCCCTGGCGCTGGCCGTCGAGGAGGGTCCGGACGCGGTCCTCGAGTTCTCGACCCTGACCGGCGCCTGCATCGTCGCCCTGGGCCAGTACGGGGCCGGCCTGTTCACCCCCGACGACGCCCTCGCCCACGAGCTCTTGGAGGCCGCGGAGGAGGGCGGCGAGCGCCTGTGGCGGTTGCCGCTCTGGGGCGAGTTCTCCGAAGAGATGCGCGGCCTCCACGCCGACCTCAGGAACACCGGATCCCGCTGGGGGGGCGCGAGCACGGCCGCCGCCTTCCTCGCCAACTTCCTCGGCGAGCATCGCCGCTGGGCGCACCTGGACATCGCCGGACCCGCGCAGATCCCCAAGGAGGGCAACGGCTCGGGCGGCGCCACGGGATACGGCGTGGCCCTGACGGTGGCCTGGCTGCGCCGCGTCTGCTCGTGACCCACCAGGGCCCCAGAGTCCCCTTGCTCGAGGTCGACCGGCTGACGGTGACCGTTCCCGGACCGGCGGGCCCCGTGGCCGCGGTGCGCGAGGTGAGCCTCATCGTCGAGCGGGGCGAGATGGTCGGGCTGGTGGGGGAGTCGGGAGCCGGCAAGAGTCTGACGGCCTTCGCCGTGCCGCGGCTCCTGCCCGTGGGGGTCCGGGTCGCCGGGGGCCGGATCCTGCTCGAGGGTGACGACCTGCTCACCTTCTCCGACTCCGAGATGCGGCGGGTCCGGGGGCGTCGGGTCGCCATGGTCTTCCAGGAGCCGACGACCGCCTTGAACCCCGTCTTCACCATCGGGTTCCAGGTGGCCGAGGCCGTGCGCGCCCACGAGCCGATCTCCCGGCGCGAGGCGCGGGCGCGGGCGCGGAGCCTGCTGGGCCGAGTCGCGCTCCGGGGCGCCGGGGAGCGCCTGGGCGCCTACCCTCACGAGCTCTCGGGAGGGGAGCGCCAGCGGGTCGTGCTCGCCATGGCGCTGGCGTGCCGGCCGGACCTGCTGCTCGCCGACGAGCCCACGACCGCTCTCGACGTGACCGTCCAGGCCCAGATCCTGGAGCTTCTCCGGAGCCTGCGCGACGAGCTCGGCCTGGCCGTCCTGTTGATCACCCACGACCTGGCGGTGGTCGCAGAGACCTGCGAGCGGGTCCTGGTCATGTACGCCGGGCAGATCGTGGAGCGGGCCCCGGCCCCGAGGCTCTTCGCTCACCCCGCCCACCCCTACACCCGCGACCTCTTGGCGGCGGCGCTCCGGCCGCAAGACGACGGGGGCAACGAGAGCGCGCCGGCAGGCCGGGGCGAGCTGCCGGCGCTTCCTGGATCGCCGCCCGATCCCGCCGACCTGCCCTCCGGCTGCCCGTACCACCCCCGCTGCCGGCAGGTCTGGGCGACCTGCTGCACAGCCGCCCCGGAGCTCTGGCCCGCGGGGGACGAGCAGGAGGCGCGTTGCTTGCTGTGGCGGCCGGGCCGGGCCGGGAGGGATGCCGAGGCCGGAGCGCGACCGGTGACATCCGGAGGTCCCGGGTGAGCGCGCTCCTCGAGGCCCGGGGCGTGGTCAAGAGCTTTCCCGCCCCCCGCGGCGCCCTCGGCGTGCGCCGGGGCTTGCCCGTCCGAGCCGTCGACGGAGTCGACGTGACCGTCGAGGCCGGCGAGTGCGTCGCCCTGGTGGGGGAGTCCGGCAGCGGCAAGACGACCCTCGGGCGTTGCCTCCTGCGACTGATCGAGCCGGACGCGGGCACCCTGCGCTTTCGGGGAGAGGACCTCCTGGCGCTGGGCGCGGCGGAGCTCCGGCGCCGGCGGCGGGCGTTCCAGATGGTCTTCCAAGACCCGTACGACAGCCTGAGCCCACGCCTGCGGGTGGGGCAGCTCCTGGCCGAGCCCCTGGCGGTGCACCGGTTGGTCCCCCGGTCCGCGCGCCCGGCCCGGGTCGCCGAGCTCCTGGAGATGGTCGGCCTGCCCCGGGAAGCGGCCGATCGCTTTCCCCACGAGTTCTCGGGCGGCCAGCGCCAGAGAATCGGGATCGCCCGGGCGCTGGCGTGCGGCCCGGAGCTCCTGGTCGCCGACGAGCCGGTGTCGGCTCTCGACGTCTCGGTGCGGGCCCAGGTGCTCAACCTCCTGATCCGCCTCCAGGACCGGCTCGGCCTCGGAGTGCTCCTGATCCTCCACGACCTGAGCCTGGTCGAGCGGGTCGCTCACCGGGTCCTGGTGCTCCACCGCGGGCGACGGGTCGAGGAGGCGCCGACGCCGGAGCTCTTCGCCCACCCGGCCCACCCCTATACCGCGAGCCTGCTCGCGGCCGCTCCCCGGCTGCCTCCGAATGTGTGACACTCGCTGCCGGCGAGACCGCCCGGCGTCCGTAAGCGGACAATGCCGTCCCGAATCCGAACGGTTCGGCGGGGGGGGCACCTCCCCCTTGTCCTTCCCGGCACGGAGTTGCGGGACTCGGGGCGCCGTGGAGCGGCGCTTGCAGGTGGGGCCGCGGTGGCGATCGGCGTTCTTCGATCCCGCCTCCGGCTCGCGCTTCGGGAAACCTTCGGAGGCGGCCGACGTAGACGGTGGAGAGACGGCTTCCCGGCTCCCGGCCGGGGCGTGCCGTGTGCTCCCACGAACCCAAGAGCTTCTGACTCCTCTCGAACAAAGGGTATGGAACGGATGATGCGGACTCCACGACCGATGCGCCCGAACCCGGTACTACGAGCTCAACGCGCCCTGCCCGCGATGCTGCTGCTGCTCGCGGCCCTCCTCTGCCCCCACCCCGGAGCAGCCGCCTCGGAGACGGTGCATCTCCAGCCCACGCCGATCGACAGCCTGCCGAAGGCCGACCTGGACATCGAGGACGACGGCGTCCACCTGTCGCTGGACAACGCCATCGAGATCGCCCTGCGGCGGAACCTCGGGCTGGTGGTGGAGCGCTACAACTGGACCCAGACCAACGAGGGCGTGCTCCAGAGTCTGGGGATCTACGACCTCGCGGCGTTCGCCAGCCTCTCCAAGTCCGATTCGACGGCACCCAGCTCCCAGGTGATCGAGGGGGTGGGCACGATCAGCAGCCAGAACCAGAGCATGAATCTCGGCCTTTCCCAGCTCATCCCGACCGGCGGCACGATCGACCTGACGCTCCTCAACTCCGACAAGACCTCGTCGAACAACAAAAACCTGCCGCTGAACCCGCTTTACTCGGCGAGCTCCTCGATCAGCTTGACCCAGCCCCTCCTGCGCAACTTCGGCAAGCTGTCCACGGAGCGGCAGATCCTGGTGGCGCGCACCAATGCGGCCCAGTCGCGCGAGAACTTCGAGCAGCAGGTCTCCGACACGATCCAGACGGTCGACTCGGCCTACTGGGATCTGGTCGAAGCCCGGGACCAGCTCGGCGTCGCCCAGGAGGCCCTCGATCTGGCCAAGACCCTCCACGAGCAGAACAAGGTGCGGGTGGAGGTCGGTACCCTCGCGCCCCTCGAGCTCATCCAGAGCCAGGCGGGCATCGCCGGCCGCGAGGAGGACATCATCCGGGCCGAGTCGGCGATCGGCGACGCCGCCGACCGGCTCCGCCAGCTCCTCAACCTGGACCAGGGACAGCTCTGGGACCTGGCCATCATCCCGACGACCGACCCCAAGGCCGAGAAGATCGAGGTCCGTGTCGACGACGCCATCAAGACCGCGCTCGCCGACCGGCCGGAGATCGCCAGCGAGATCCATCGCATCGAGGGGTTGAAGATCGACCACACGTATTACCGGCACCAGGTCCTGCCTCAGCTCCAGCTGCGGGTGGACTATCAGCTCAAGGGGCAAGCCGGCAAGACTCCCGGCGGCGCCGGCGGCGCGCTCTCCGACGCCGTCGACCAGATCCGCGCCCGCGACTTCCCCTCCTGGCAGGCTCAGCTCACCCTCTCCTACCCGATCCAGAACCGGACGCGGCGCGCGCAGGCGACGATCGCCGAGCTCAACCTGGAGCAGGGTCTGACCCAGCTCGCCCAGCTCAAGCAGCAGGTGGTCACCGAGGTGCGCACGGCCGTCCGCCAGGTGGAGACCACGGCGAAGCAGATCGACTCGGCGAAAGTCTCGAGGGAGCTCGAGGAGAAGAACCTCGACGCCGAGCGCAAGCGCTACGAGAACGGCATGTCCTCGAGCTTCCAGGTCCTCCAGATCCAAGAGGACCTGACCCAGGCTCGGAGCCGGGAGGTGAGCGCCATCACCGCCTACCGCCGGGCCCTGGCCGAGTATTATCGGACCACAGGGCGCCTGCTCAATCGCGAAGGCGTGGAAATTGATGCGGGGGGTGCTGCGTACTAGTGGTCTGAAGCCTCGGTCCGCGGTCTCCCGCGGTCCTCTACTGAGATCACTAGAGCGAGAGAGGGACAGGACATGGAGAGTGTCAAGCGGCTCGTCGGTGCGATCTTCACGCCCGCCGAGACCTTCCGTGGGATCCGAGAACGGCCGACGTGGGTACTGGTGCTGATCGTCTTCCTGCTTCTGGGAGGCGCGGCCGGGTTCCTTGCGATGCAGAGGATCGACCCCCAGGCCCAGCGCAGCGAGATGCGCCAGCAGCTCGAGAAGCGGGGCCTGGAGGGTGACGAGCTCGACCAGGGCGTCGAGCGGGCGGAGGCGGTCACCGAGCGGTTCGGGCCCGTGCTGGTGGGGGTCGGCCTCGTGGCCAGCGTCCTCGGGTACCTGTTGATCACCCTGGTGCTCTGGCTGGGCCTGCGCCTCGCCGGCGGCGAGCTCACGTTCCTGCAAGGGTTCTCGGTCACGCTCCACGGCCTGATCCCGGCCCAGGCGCTCAAATCCCTGATCCTGATCCCGGTTCTCCTGAGCTTGGGCTCGGTCGATCCCCGGGCCCTCCAGTCCGGATCGATCCTCCAGTCGAACCTCGCGTTTCTCGCCCCCGAGGGCGCCTCGCGGGCCGTGGCCACCCTGCTCGGTAGTCTCGACATCTTCAGCCTCTGGACGGTGGCGCTCCTGGTCTTGGGCATGAGCCTCGTCGGCCGGGTCTCCAAGAGCACCTCGGCCCTGGTGGTCGTCGGAGCGTGGGTGGTATGGGTCGGGCTCAAGGTGGGTTGGTTCAGCCTCTTCGGATGAACATGAAGCGAGTCCTGATCGGGATCGGCCTGGCCGCCGTCCTCGCGGTGGTCATCTTTGTCTCCATCCGCAACGCCCGGATCGAGAAGGGCGTCAAGGTCTACGCCGAAGAGGCCACACGCTCGGGGATCACCCAGGTGGTCAAGGCGAGCGGCGAGATCCAGCCCCGCGTCTCCGTCGACATCTCGGCCCATGTGGTGGCCAAGATCGAGAAGCTCTACGTCGATGAAGGGGACCGGGTCCAGGCCGGCCAGAAGTTCCTCGAGCTCGAGAAGGACACCTACCAGGCCGCCGTCGAGAGCTGGCGGGCCCAGGTGCGCCAGGCCCAGACCGCGGTGCACCAGGCCCAGGTCTCCCTGGCGGACACTCGGGTCAAGCTCGAGCGCATGCACCACCTCGCGGACGAGGGGATCGCGAGCGCCGAGCAGCTCGAGGCCGCCGAGCTCGCCAAGACTTCGGCCGACCTGACTCTGGAAGCGCAGGGCGACGCCCTGCGCAACGCCCAGGCCAACCTGACCAAAGCGGAGGACGACCTGGCCAA
>CAZIIB010000219.1:0-6547 GCA_964539125.1 uncultured Thermoanaerobaculia bacterium
CGAGCACGCCGCCCTCGTAGGAGACGTGCATGAGGTTGGCGTCCATGGAGAAGGGTGGGGCCTCGGCCGAGGCACCCGGTGCGTCGATCCCGTGCCGGCGGGCATAGGCGAGGAGGTCCTTTCTCCCCCGCAGCTCCCACTCGCGCCACGGAGCGATCACGCGGACGTCGGGTTTCAGGGCGTAGGCGGAGAGCTCGAAGCGGATCTGGTCGTTACCCTTGCCGGTGGCACCGTGGGCGATGGCGTCGGCGCCGGCCGCCTCGGCCGCGCGCACCAGGCCGCGGGCGAGGACCGGCCGGGCGAGGGCGGTACCCAGCAGGTAATACCACTCGTAGACCGCGTTCGCCCGCAGGGCCGGGAAGATGCACTCCTCGACGAGCTCTCGCCGGAGGTCCTCGACGATGACCTCCGAGGCGCCGGTGGCGCGGGCCATCTCCCGGGCCTTCGCGATCTCGCCGGCCCCCTGCCCCACGTCACCGGTGTAGGTGATCACCTGGGCGCCGTAGCGCTCCTGGATCCACTTGAGGATGACCGAGGTATCGAGCCCCCCGGAGTACGCCAGAACCACCTTGTCCATTCGCCGGGCCCTCCTTTCAGGGAAGCGGAGGACAATACCAGAGCCGGGCCCTACTCCGTCGACTCGTTCGCCTTCTCCACGTCCTTCGTGTCCTTCTCCGGAGGCACCACGACCGCCGGCACCTCGTGCTCCTCCATGAGCTGGTTGAAGGCCGTCACCCGCTGGCCGAGGAGATCGTCGAGGGCCGCCTTCTTCGCCGTCCACTGGGCGGCGAGCTCGTCGGCGCGCTTCGTCATGCCCGCGGTCACCGGCGGACCGGAGCCGTCGACCATGGAATAGAGATACGCGATCTGGGCGTCGAGGCGGTTCGGGAAGTTGATGATGTCCTGGAAGTTGGTCGTCTTGGCCTGGATCACCGACTTCTCCCAGCCCTCGAGGGCCTTCACCAGGTCCTTCCCGGCCTTGGCGATCTCCCCGGAACCCTCGACGTCGTCCAGCCGGTCCACCGCCTGCTGCACCTGCTCGCGGACCTTGCGCTCGCGGAGGACCGAGCGGTTGAGCTCGTCGAAGGCGCCGCGGATGCGCGCGAGCGTCGTCTGTTGCTCGGCGTAGCCCTCGCTGGTGGTGTCGATCCTCGGGTCCTCCACCACCTCCACGGTGCGGGTCGCTTCCTGGTCGCCCGAGGCCGAATCGACGCGGAGCTTCAGGGTGTAGGTGCCCGGCGGCACCCGCGGTCCCCCGAGGCTGCCGAACACCACCTGGCCCGGCACCTTGGTGATGGACTTCGCCCGCAGGTCCCAGACGACGCGGTTCATCCCCGCCTCGGTGGGCAAGAGCTTGGGACGGCGGTTGAACGGGCCCTCCTCCTCACCACCGGCTCCCGGTCCGGCGCCCTTCGTCGTCTCGGGCACGCTCGACAGCGTGCGCACCACGTGGCCTTCGGCGTCCCGGATCTCGAGCTCCAGCTTGGGCCTGGGTGCCTTGTGGGCCTCGGCGCCCTCGCCCTCGGCCGACGGCTCCATGTGCTGGCCGTCGGCCGGCGCCTCGCGGTCGCCGCTCGCCTCGCCTTCGTGCGCTCCCGGCGCGGGCGGGGCGAGCGCCTTCGCCGTCGCTTCGGAGAGGACGTAGTCGATGACCGCGCCCGAAGGCGGGTTCTCGCCCTCCGTGCCGCCGCCTTCCCCGCCGAACCCACCGCCCCACTGGACCCGGGTCGCCGGTGCCGGGGTGTAGAGATAGAGCGCCGCGCCCGCCGCCTCGTCACCCACCTCCCGCAGCGGCTCCAGGTCGTCCAGGATCCAGAAGGCCCGCCCCTGGGTGGAGGCCACCAGGTCCCCCTGGCGCACCTGGAGGTCGGTCACCGGCACGACCGGCAGGTTGAGCTGGAGGCTCTGCCAGTGGGCACCGTCGTCGAAGGAGACGTAGGCGCCCCGCTCGGTGCCGGCGTAGAGCAGGCCGGCGCGCACCGGATCCTCCCGCACCACCCGCACCCAGTGGCCGTCCGGGATGCCGCCCGTGATCTTCGTCCAGGTGGCGCCGTAGTCACTCGTCTTGAACGCCAGCGGCCGGTAGTCGCCGAGCTTGTAGCGGGTCACGGCCACGTACGCCTTGCCCGCCTGGTGGGGCGAGACGTCGATGGCGTTGATCTGGGCCTCGCCCGAACCCGGTAGGCCCGCCAGGCCCGGCGGGGTGATGTCCGTCCAGTGCTCGCCGCCGTCCCGGGTCAGGTGCACCAGGCCGTCGTCGCTCCCCACCCAGATCGTGCCCGCGTCGTGGGGCGAGGGGGCGATGGCGAAGATCGTGCCGTAGACCTCGCCGCCCGCCGACTCGTTGGTGATCGGCGCGCCGCCCGGGCCCTGCTTGGACTTCTCGTTGCGGGTCAGGTCCGGGCTGATCACGCGCCAGTGGGTACCCCGGTCCCGGGTCTCGAAGAGCACGTTGGCCCCGTGGTAGATGACGCTCGGGTCCTGGGGCGAGACCTCGATCGGGGCGTTCCAGTTGAAGCGGTAGGGCTGCTGGTCGGGGTCGGCCCCGAGGCCCAGGAAGGGCTCGGCCGTGACCTGGCGCTCGCGGCCATTGGCCACGTCGTACTCCGAGATCATCCCCTGGTAGCAGCCGGCGTAGACGAGCTTGGGGTCCTTCGGGTCGAAGGCCACGTGGGCGCTCTCGCACCCGCCGGCCTCGAACCAGTCCTTCTCGCCGATGCCGCCCGGCGCGGCGCTGGCGATGGCCACCGTCGAGTTGTCCTGCTGGCCGCCGTAGACCCGGAAGGGGAAGGTGTCGTCGGTGTCGACGCGGTAGAACTGGGCCGTCGGCTGGTTGTTCTCGGTCGACCAGGTCTCGCCACCGTTGGTCGAGACGATGGCGCCCCCGTCGTTGGCCTCCACCAGGTAGCGCGGGTCGTTCGGGTTGATCCACAGGTCGTGGTTGTCGCCGTGCGCCTGGCGCACCCTCTGGAAGGTCCGGCCGCCGTCGGTCGAGCGCATGATGGGCGCGTTCAAGACCCAGACGGTGTCCGGGTCCTTGGGGTCGGCGAAGACGTCGGTGTAGTACCAGGCCCGGGCCCGGAGCACCCGCTCCTTGTTCACCCGGTGCCAGGTCTTGCCCGCGTCGTCGGAGCGGAAGAGGCCGCCCTCGTCGGCCTCCACCATGGCCCAGACCCGCTCCGGCCGGGCCGGCGAGACCGCCACCCCCACCTTGCCCATGAGCTCCGGCAGGCGGCCCCCCTTGCCCGGCTCGCCGCTCGCGCCCTTCTCGTCGTCGTCACCCCGTCCGAGCCGCTCCCAGGTGGCCCCGCCGTCGGTGGTCTTCCAGACCCCGCTCCCCGGGCCGCCGCTCCGGATCTGCCAGGGTGTCCTCTGGTGATCCCAGAAGGCGGCGTAGACGATCCGCGGGTTGGTCGGGTCCATGGAGAGGTCGCTCGCCCCGGCGCTGTCGCTCACGTGAAGGACGAGCTTCCAGGTGGCGCCGCCGTCCTTCGAGAGGTAGACGCCGCGCTCGGGCGTCGGCTTCCAGGCCGAGCCCTGGGCGGCCACGAAGACCACGTCCGGGTCCCGGGGGTCGACGGCGATCGCCGAGACGTGCTCCGTCGCGTCGAGGCCCAGGTGGGTCCAGGTGCGGCCGGCGTCGGTCGAGCGGTAGACGCCGTCGCCGTGCGAGGTGGTGACGCCGCGCACCGGCGCCTCGCCCATCCCGGCGTAGACCACGTTGGGGTCCGAGGGGGCGACCGCCAGGGCGCCGACCGAGCCGCTCTCGAAGAAGCCGTCGGAGACGTTTCTCCAGGTGGTCCCGGCGTCCTCGGTCTTCCACACACCGCCGCCGCTCGAGCCGAAGTAGTAGGTCAGGGGGTCCTGGGCGACTCCGGCCACCGCCGTGGCGCGGCCGCCCCGGAAGGGGCCGATGTTGCGCCACTTCATGCCCTGGAAGAGCGCCGGATCGACGACCGGCTTCGCCGCGGCGGCGCCGGCCGCCGCCCTCGCCTTGGCGGCGTGTGCGCCGGCGGGCGCCAGCAGCGCGCAGATGACGGTGAGGGCCAGGCATACGCCGGCCCACTTCGAGCTCCTCCGGAGTCGTTCCATCGCTCGGGTCCTTTCTGACGGTCGGGTCTCGAGATGCCGGGGGGGCTGCTCTGCTCCCCGCCGGGCATTATAGGAGCCCGCCGCCAGGCTCGCCGGAGCGCTGGAACAGACGATGAAGCGCTGTCAGAGGAGGCCTCGCCTCCCGCCGTCACGCTTCCCGGAGCGCCGTCGCCACCGGCAGGCGGGCGGCGCGGATCGCCGGGAAGAGCCCGCCCACCAGGCCGATCACCAGCGCGTAGACCATTCCCTGGGCGAGGAGCACCGGGGTGATCCGGAAGGCGAACGCCACCTGGCTGAAGCTCTGCCAGTTGAGGGTGGCCACCTGGTAGCCGTTGAAGAAGAGGTAGGCGAGCACTCCGCCCACCAACCCTCCCACCAGGGCCAGGGCGAGGGACTCGCCGAGGACCGAGAGGACCACGGGGCCGGGGCGGAAGCCCAGGGCCCGCAGGGTCGCGATCTCCCGCGTGCGGGACGCGACCGCGGTGTACATGGTGTTGAGCGCCCCGAAGGCGGCGCCGATCCCCATGAGCACCGCGATCAGGGTGCCGGCGACGCTGATGAACTGGGTCAGGGCCTTCGACTGGTCGGCGAAGTACTCGCTCTCGCGCTTGACCTCCACGTCGAGACGCGGGTCGGAGGTGAGGGCGGCTTTGAACTGATCGAACGCCTTCGGCGAGGTCAACTTGGCGTAGACGGCCTGGAAGGTGCTCCCCCGCCGGTAGGCCGGCTGCAGGACTCCCACGTCGCACCAGATCTCCGAATCGGCCACCGTGCCGCCGGCGTCGAAGCGCCCGACCACGGTCCACTCGTTCCGCCCCCAGCGCAGCGTGTTGCCCACCCGGAGGCCGGCGAACTCCGCCGCCGCGCCGCTCCCCACGATCACCTCCTTGCGCCCGGGGGTGAAGCGGCGGCCCTCGACGATCTTCACGTTGTCGCGCACCCGGAACGCTCCGGGCTGGACACCGCGCAGCGGCACGTTGGCCTGGGTACCGGTGGAGCGCTTGGGCACGTCGACCACCACGAAGAGCTCCGCCGAGACCGCGGGCTCGCCGTCCACACGCCGGATGCCGGGGGTGTTCTCGATGATCCGCACGTCGTCGCGTCTGAGCAGGCTGTTCATCTCGGCGCTGGCGCCGCTGCGCATCACGAGCACCCGGTCGGGAGCGCCGGTGCCCTCCATGGTCGCCCGGAACCCCTGGGCGATGGAGAGCACCGCCACGAAGACCGACACCACTCCGGCGACGCCCACGACGGCGGTGGCCGCCGAGCCGAGGCGGCCGCGGAGGCTCTTCAGGTTGGTCCAAGTGACCAGGAGCACCTGATCGAGCCATGCGATGAGAGAGGTCATGATCCGCCGCCTTTCTGGAGACCTACGCCGCGCCCCGGCGGAGAGCCGTGACCACGTTGAGCCGCATCGCCTGGAGCGAGGGCAGGAGCCCGGCGACCACGCCGACCGCCACCACCAGGACCGCGCCCTCGATCAGGTCGACCGGCCGGACGTAGAAAGCGGGCAGAAACGCCCCCAGGTCCATCCCCCGGACCAGGCCCGAGCCGACGAGGAGCCCCAGCCCGCCGCCCACCACGCTGATCGCCAGAGCCTCGGCGAGGACCAGGCCGAGGACCTTGGCATCGGTGAAGCCCAGGGTCTTGAGCACTCCGAGCTCGTTGGTGCGCTCCCGGACCGACTGGGCCATGGTGTTGCCCGCCACCAGGAGCATGGTGAAGAAGACCGCGCCGAGGATCGCGGTGACGATCTTGCCGATGTTGCCGATCTGGTTGGCGAAGGCCTGGACGAAGGCCCGCTCGGTGGAGGTCTTGGTCTCGGTCGGCGAGTTGGCGAACTGGGCGTCGACCTCGTCGGCGATCAGGGGCGCCCGCTCGGGATCGGCGATCTTCACCACGTACCAGCCCACCCACCCCTCGCCGAAGGCGCGCGCCTCCTGGAGGTACTTCTGATGGAAGAAGAACTGCGTCGTGTCGGTCCCCTCCTTGGCTCCGGTGTAGATGCCGTCGAGGGTGAACTCCCAGGTCTTCGAGCCGTCCTTGCGCTGCCAGATGGTCGCCTGGATCGGGATCCGGTCGCCGACCTTCCAACCGAAGCGGTCGGCCAGGGCGCGGCCGGCGATGGCGCCGGTCTGGTCCTTGATCCACGCCTCACGCTGATCGGCCGGCAGGACGTACTCCGGGTACATGCGGAGCCACTCGCCGGGCACCACCGAGATCTGGGCGAAGAAGTTCTTCGGGTCCTGGTAGACGCCGCCGAACCAGGTGGCCGGGGTGGCGTCGACCACGCCGGCCACCGACTCGATGTCCGCCTCGTAGCTCTGGGGCAGCGGCTGGATGAGGGAGACCTTGTGGATGGTGACCAGACGGTCGGCGCCGGCCAGCTCCACCCCGCCCTCGAACCCGGTGCGCAGCGCCGCCAGCATGACGAAGAGCACGAACGCCACGAAGA
>CAZIIB010000220.1:0-6538 GCA_964539125.1 uncultured Thermoanaerobaculia bacterium
GCGAGCTCGGAGTCGTTGAGCTCGACCTGGGTCGAGAGGCCGTTCTTGAACCGGATCTGGGCGATCGAGAGCGCCTTCTCCGCCCGCTCGACGGTGGAGCTCGAGGCCTCGATCCGCTGCCGGGCGGCGTCCAGGGCGAGGAGCACCTGCTCCACCTCGAGGCGCACCTGGTCGGTCGCCTGGGAGAGCTGGTAGCGCGTCCGGTCGAGCTGGGCTTTGGCCTGAGCCACGCGCGCGCTCCGCGCCCCGCCGTCGAAGAGATCCACGTTGAGGGCGAGGCCGGCGGACAGCGAGTTGGCGAAGTCGTTCCCCGCCGGCGGGAAGGTGTCGGTGGAGGAGCGCTTCTCGTAGAGGGCCGAGAGATCCAGGGTGGGGAGGAACTCCCGCTTGTCGGCCACCACCTGCTGCTCCTGGAGCTGGACCTGGAGGGCGAGCTCCTGGAGGTCCGGCCGGTGGGCCTGGGCGGCGGCCAGCGCCTGGTCGAGGGCGGCGGCGTGCGAGGGCTCGTCGGGCGCCGGCCGGCGGAAGTCGTCGGTGAGCTCCACCGGCCGGTCGACGGGCACGCCGACGACCCGCTTGAGCTGGTTGAGGGTGACCTTGCGCTGGTTCTCGGCCTCGATCAGCGGCGGCCGCAGGTTCTCGACCTCCACCTGGGCGGTGAGGAGGTCGAACTCCGAGCCCGTGCCGGCCTTGCGGAAGGCCTGGACCTGGTCGAGGCGCGCCTGGGCCTGGTCGAGGGCCTTCTGCTGCACCGCGACCAGGTCGCGGGCGAGGAGCGCATCGTAGTACGCCTGGCGGGTGGCCAGAGCCACCGCGGTCCGGGCGCCGGTCACGTTCACCGCCGCCGCCTCGCGAGCCAGCCGCGCGGCCCGGACGGCCGGGGAGAGGGCCGGGTCGTAGAGGCTCTGGCTCAGGCTGGCGGCGAGGTCGACCTCGTTGTTCGAGCCGATCTCGATCCGTTGCAGGCCGTCGGGGCCGTTGAAGAAGAAGACCGGGCGCTGGATGTTCCGGGTGTAGTTGCCCCTGGCCGAGATCGTCGGGAAGAGCCCGGAGGTCTTCTCGCGCACGAACCCTGCAGCCTGCGCCTGGTCCGCCTGAGCGATGAGCACGGTCTGGTTGCTCTCGACCGCCCGGTCGATGGCGTCCTGGAGCGAGAGCCGGAGCGGGCCGCTCGCCTCGGCGGCCGAATCGGCGGCCCGGGCGGCGGCGGGAGGCGCCTCCGGCGCCCGCGGGGCCTCCTGGGCGGCGAGAGGCCAGCGGGCAGTGCACACCACGAGAAGCAAGAGGGCCAGGATCGCGGCCCGAACCGGGATGCGGGAAGACCTCGTCCGCGCGCTCATCGTCCCACCGCCTTTCTCTGCTCCTCGCCGGGTTCGCCCGCTTCGGTCGCCTCGCCGGGCCCTTCGCCCGGCCCCTCCGGGGGTCCCGGGCGGGTCGCCTCGTCGTCCGCCTCACCCGGACCTCCCCGGCCACGGAGCCGGTCGATGCGCCCCCGGGCCCAGGTCAGGCCGTCGTCGAACAGGGTGTAGAAGACCGGCACCACGTAGAGGGTGAGCGCGGTCGACACCACCATGCCGCCCACCACCGCCACCCCGAGGGGACGCCGGGACTCGGCGCCGGCCCCCAGGGCCAGGGCGATGGGCAGCACGCCGAAGATGATCGATACCGAGGTCATGAGGATCGGGCGCAGCCGCACCGCCGCCGCGTCGACCACCGCCTCACGCATGGCGTCGCCCCGCTCGCGCAAGGTGTTGGCGTAGTCGACCAGCAGGATCGAGTTCTTCACCACCAGGCCCATGAGCATGATGATCCCGATGAAGCTGTAGACGTTGAGGGTCATGCCGAGGGCGGCCAGCGCCACCACCGCGCCGACCAGGGCGAAGGGCAGGGCGAGCATGATGGTGAACGGGTGGACGAAGCTCTCGAACTGGCCGGCGAGCACCAGGTAGATGCCGACGATGGCCAGGAGCAGCGAGAGCAGAAGGCTCTGGGCCGACTCCCGGAAGTCCTCCGACTGGCCGGCGACGGCGGTGGTGAAGCCGGCCGGCAGAACCTCGTCGGCCAGAGCCTCCACCCGCTCGAGGCCGGTGCCCAGGGGGATGCCCTGGAGGTTGGCGTCCAGGGTCACCGAGCGGCGCCGGTCGTAGTGGTTGATCTGCGCCGGACCCACCCCTTCCTGGACGTGGATGACGCTCGCGAGCTGCACGAGCTCGCCCCCCGAGCCGCGCAGGTAGACCTGCTGGAGGGCCTGCGGGGTGGCGCGGTAGCTCTTCTCGAGCTGCACCACCACGTCGTAGCGCTCGTTGCCGCGCTTGAACTTGGTCACGTCCCGGCCGCCGAAGAGCACCTGGAGCGCCCCGGCCACGTCCCGAACGGTGAGGCCGAGGGCGGCGGCGCGGTTTCTGTCGATGGTCACCGTGAGCTGGGGCTTGTTGAGGTCCAGGTTGGTGTCGACGTCGACCAGCCCGGGGATCTTCCGCGCCCGCTCCAGCATGGTCTCGGAGACCTTCGAGAGCTGGTCGAGATCGCGGCTCTGGAGGACGAACTGGAGGGGCTTGCCGAGGCTTCCGGCGTTCAGGGCCGAGGGCGCGATGACGAAGATCTGCACCCCGGCGAGGTCGGCCACCTTCCGGCGCAGCTCGCTCATGATCTGGAACTGGTCGCGGCTCCGGTCCTGTTGCTCGGCGAGGCGCACGAACAGGATCCCTTCGCTGACCTTGGCCGGGCCGCCGATCGACAGGCCGATGGCCGAGAAGTAGCTCTGGACCCCGTCGATCCCTTCCACCCGGTGCTCGATCTCGCGCAGATAGCGGTCGGTGTAGTCCAGGGTCGATCCCTCCGGCGCGCTCACCTGGACGAGGAAGCCCGAGCGGTCCTCGGGGGGCACGAACTCCCGGCCCATGCCGCGCATCACCCAGACGGCGCCGGCGAAGGCGGCGATCGCGGCGAACACCACCAGCAGGCGGCGGCCGAGGGCCCACTCGAGGGAGCGGCGGAACCCCCGGGTGGTGGCCTCGAGGGTCCACTCGATGAAGCGGTAGAGGCGGTTGCCGCCGCCGCCCAGGCGCAGGAAGCGCGAGCAGAGCATGGGGGTCAAGGTCAGGGCGACGAAGGCCGAGATCAGGACCGACACCGCCACCGACAGCCCGAACTCCCGGAACAGTCGCCCGACCACGCCCGAGACGAAGGCGATGGGCAGGAAGACGATGACCAGGGTGAGCGAGATCGCGAGCACCGCGAAGGCGATCTCCGAGGTGCCGCGGCGGGCGGCCGCCTTCCGGTCCAGGCCCTCCTCCATGTGGCGGTAGACGTTCTCCAGCACCACGATGGCGTCGTCCACCACGATGCCGATGGCCAGGGTGAGGGCGAGGAGGGTCAGGGTGTTGATCGAGAAGTCGAGGGCGTAGAGGGCGGCGAAGGTGCCCACCAGGGAGACCGGGATGGCGAGCGAGGGGATGATCGTGGCCCAGCCGCTCCGGAGGAAGACGAAGACGACCAGCACGACCAGGCCGAAGGCGATGAGCAGGGTCTGCTGCACCTCGGAGAGGGAGTGTTCGATGAACTCGGCGTTGTTGACCGCCACGTCCAGGCTGTAGCCGGGCGGGAGCTGCGGCCGGAGGCGGTCGACCTCGGAGAGCACCTCGTCGGAGACCGCCACCGTATTGGCGTCCGACTGCTTGATGATCCCCAGCCCGACGGTGGGCTGGCCGTCGTAGCGGGCGAGGGTGCGCTCGTTCTCCACCCCGGCCTCGGCCACGCCGAGATCACCCAGGCGGATCGGGGTGCCGTCGCGCCAGGCGACGATCAGGTCGTTGAACGACTTGGGCGTCGGCAGCTCCCCCTCGGTGCGCACCGTGAACTCCCGCTCCGTGCTCTCGATCCGACCCGAGGGGATGTCGACGTTCTCGCTCTGGAGCGCCCGCTGCACGTCGACCACCGTCAGGTCGTAGGCGGCGAGCTTCCCGGGGTCGAGGCGCACGCGCACCGCGAAGCGCTTCTCGCCGCCCAGGATCACCGAGCCCACGCCGGGCAGGGTCTGGAGGTCCTCTTTCAGGACGTTGTCGGCGTAGTCGTCCACCTCGGTGTCGTCGAGCGCCGGGTTGCTGAGCGGCAGCCAGATGATCGGGAAGGCCTCGGGGTCGAGCTTCTCGACCACCGGCTCCTCCACGTCGTCGGGCAGCTCGCCGCGCAGCTCGGAGACCTTGTCGCGCACGTCCTGGAGGGCCACGTTGATGTCCCGGCCGAGCTGGAACTGGGCGGTGATCAGGCTGGTCTGCTCGCCCGAGACCGAGGTCAGGGTCTTGATCCCCTCGATGGCGTTGATCTCCTCTTCGAGGACCTCGGTGACCTCCGTCTCCACCACCTCCGGGCTCGCGCCCGGGAGGATCGTCGTGACGCTGACGATCGGGTAGTCGATGTCCGGAAGCTCGCGGACCGGGAGGCTCCGGTAACCCACGAAGCCCACCACCAGGATGGCCGCGGTGAAGACGGTGGTGAGAACCGGGCGGCGGATCGCGAGGTCGGAGAGGATCACGGGCTCAGCCCCCCTCTCCGGCGGCCTGCGCCGCCTCCGGAGACGCCCGCTCGCCCTGCTGCGCGGCCCCTTCGCCGCCGGAGCCCTCCCCCCGGCTCTCCGGAGTGCGCAGCGTGGCCTCCACCTTGGAGCCGTCCTCGATCTTCTGCTGCCCGGCCACCACCACCCGGTCGCCGGCGGCGATGCCCGAGGTCACCTCGACCTTTCCCGGCTCGCGCTGGCCCAGGGCGACCTTCTGGAGGTGGGCGGTGCCGTCCGTCACCCGGAAGACGTAGTTCTCGCCGCCGCGCGGGACGATCGATTCTTCGGGAACCACCACGGCGTTCGGATGGCGGGCGAGCTCGACCTCCACGTCCACGAACTGTCCCGGCGTCAGGTCGCGCTCCCGGTTGGGGACCTCGGCCTTGACCTGGAAGCTGCGGGTCTCGGGATCGACCTGCGGGCTCACGAAGACCACTCGGCCCGAGAAGGACTCGCTCGGCAGGCTCCGGACCTCGACCGACACCGGGGTGCCCGTCTCGACGCGGCCCAGGTACTGCTCCGGCAGGTCGAAGACGACCTTCAACGGATCGTCGTCGATCAGGGTCATGATGCGGTCGCCCACCCGGAGGAGGTCACCGACGTAGAAGCCGCGGGTGCCGACGCGTCCCGCGAAGGGGGCCCGGACCACCGCCTTGTCGAGCTTCCGCCGGGCCAGGCGGAGGTTGGCTTCGGCCTCCTGGGTCGCGGCCTCGGCCTCCTGGGAGGAGCTCTCGATGTCGTCCAGGGCCTGGGGCGAGATGGCGCCGGCGGCGAGGAGTCCCCGGTTGCGCTCGAGGCGCTGGTGCAGGTTCGCCGCCTGGGCCTTCGCCCGCTCGAAAGCGGCCTGGGCGGCGGCGACCTGAGCGCGGAGCTCCCGGGTGTCGAGGACCACCAGGGTGTCCCCCTTGGCCACGCGGTCCCCCTCCGCGACCGGGATGCGCTCTACCGTCGCCTCGACCTCGGAGCGCAGGTCGACGCTCTTTTCGGCCTCGAGCGAGCCCACCGAGGCCACCCGCACCGAGACGGGCTCGACGCGGGCCTCGGCCACGTCGACCGGGGTGGCGGAGGGTGCACCGGCCGGGGCGCCCCCCTCCCGGCCTCCCCCGCCGCCGCACGCCAGGGCGCCGGCGAAGACGAACGCGAGAACGGCACCGCCCGGGAGGCGACGGGTCGGGGGCTCTCTACGGGCCAAGGGGTGTCGTGGCGTCACGGTGCTCCTCCGAGTCGCTCGTGGGATCCGGGACGGGGCAGGGCGGGGTTCCCGGCGGTGTGGGCGGCGAACGGCGCGTGCCACCCGGGCGAGCCACGGCGAAATAGTATCGAATGCCCGCGGCGTTTCACTACGCGAGCGGCCCCGGGGGGTTCGATCGACCCGCGCGGCCTCCGCCTCGTCCCGACATCCGACCTCCGACGACCCCCCACCTGAGTCAGGGCACCCCATGATCGCCGTCTCCGGCCTCGCGAAGCATTACGGACCTCAGACTCTGTTCGAGCAGGTCTCGTTCCAGCTCACCCCGGGCAATCGCTATGGCCTGGTCGGGGCGAACGGCTCGGGCAAGTCGACGCTCCTGCGCATCCTCTCCGGCCGGGAGCCGCCGTCGGACGGCGTCCTCGCCATCCCCAAGCGCCTGCGGCTGGGCTACCTCGAGCAGGACCACTTCCGCTACGAGTCGACGCCGATCCTCCACGTGGCCATGATGGGCGACGAGGAGACCTGGCGCGCCATGGTCGAGAAGGAAGAGCTCCTCGAGCGCGCCGCCGACCACTTCGACGCCGAGCGCTACGCCGAGCTCGAGGAGGTGGTGCTGGCGCGCGACGGCTACTCGCTCGAGGCGCGGGCGGCGGAGGTGCTCGAGGGGCTGGGGATCCCGGCGGAGGTCCATCACCAGCCGCTCTCGACCCTCTCCGGCGGCTTCAAGCTCCGGGTCCTGCTGGCCAAGGTGCTGGCCGCCAAGCCCGACGCCCTGCTCCTCGACGAGCCCA
>CAZIIB010000221.1:0-6523 GCA_964539125.1 uncultured Thermoanaerobaculia bacterium
CCAGGCCGTTGATCATGGTGGTGTGGGAGTCGGTGCCCACCAGCGTGTCCGGGTAGGCGAAGGGGGGGCCGCCGTCGGCGCCGCCGGTCATGGTCACCCGCGCCAGGTACTCCAGGTTCACCTGGTGGACGATGCCGGTCGCCGGCGGCACCACCTTGAAGTTCTCGAAGGCCTTCTGGCCCCAGCGCAGGAAGGCGTAGCGCTCGCCGTTGCGCTCGTAGTCGCGCTCGGCGTTGATCAGGAACGCCGCCTGGGAGCCGAACTCGTCCACCTGCACCGAGTGGTCGATGACCAGCTCGGCGGGCTGGAGGGGGTTGATCGCCTTCGCCTCGCCGCCCATGGCGACCATGGCGTCGCGCATGGCGGCCAGGTCGACGATCGCCGGCACGCCGGTGAAGTCCTGGAGCAGCACCCGGGCCGGCATGAAGGCGATCTCGCGCGATGGCTCGGCCTGCGGGCGCCAGCGGGCGAGGGCCTCGATCTCCTCGGCGGTCACCGTCTCGCCGTCCTCGCGGCGCAGGAGGTTCTCGAGGAGGATCTTCAGACTGTAGGGAAGGCGGGCGATCGACAGCCCGTGAGACTCGAGGGCCTCGAGGCGGGCGATCCGGAACGCGCGGTCCCCGACCTCCAGGGTCCCGTGGCTGGAGAAGGTGTCACTCATGGCCTCGTCCTCTTTCGAAGCGGGATGAATCGTATGGCGAACAGCTGGAAGACGCCGGACTCCGGGAGGGGGGTGCCGGGAGCCCGTACTTAGTCTAGCAGCAGGCGGTGGCGGTCCGAAGAGGCGCGAACCTCCACCCCGGGCTGCCAAACCGGGGACGACCCGCTATCATGTGGCACGGTGAACGTCGCCGCCGAGACCCTGCTCGAGGCCCCGAGCCTGCTCATCGCCATGCCGCAGGTGCTGGACCCCTTCTTCCACAAGAGCGTCGTGCTGCTGATCCACCAGGACGAGGTGGAGGGGAGCTTCGGCCTGATCGTCAACCGGCCGACGGGCATCCTGATCTCGGAGGTCCTGGGTGGTCTCGAGATCGGCTGGGCCGGGAGCGAGGAGCAGGCGGCGTTCTTCGGCGGGCCGGTCCAGCCCCAGCTGGGAAGCGTCCTCTTCGGCCGCCGGGGGCCGCGGGGCGCCGGCCAGGAGGCGACGTCGCGCCTGGCCGCCATGACCGAGATCACGCGCGGCCTCGGCCTCACCCATCACGTGGGCGACCTGGGCGCGCTCGCCGAGGCTCCGCCCGAGCACCTGCGCCTCTACCTCGGCTATGCGGGATGGGGCGCCGGCCAGCTCCTGGAGGAGATCCTGCGCGACGACTGGCTGCTCGCCCCGGTGAGCGACGAGCTGGTGTTCGCCGCCGACCCGGAAGCGGTCTGGGAGGGAGCGCTGCGGTCGGTGGGAGTGGATCCTGCCGCTCTGCCCGCGTGGAGCGGCGCCGGCCCCGACGCCCAGACCAACTGAGCCCCGCCGCCGGCCGAGGTGGTAAGATTCCTCGCCGTCCCCGACCACTTCCCACCGGAGCACCATGACCCAACGCCACAAGATCGCCGTCGTGACCGGCGCGAGCTCCGGGATCGGAGCGGCCGCCGCCGCTGCGCTCTCCCGTGAGGGCTTCCACCTGCTGCTCGGAGCTCGCCGCATCGAGCGGCTGAAGCGGCTGGCCGCGGAGCTGGGCGGGGAGCCGTCCGTCCGGTTTCACGCCCTCGACGTGACCGACCCGGCCAGCGTGCGCAAGTTCGTGTCGCAGATCGACCGGGTCGACCTCCTGGTCAACAACGCCGGAGCGGCCTTCGGCCTGGACTCGATCGAGCAGGCCGTCGAGGAGCGCTGGCAGGCCATGTTCGAGCTCAACGTCATGGGCGTGCTGCGCATGACCCGGGCGTTCCTGCCCGCCCTGCGCGCGTCCGGAGATGCCCATGTCATCGACATCGGCTCGACCGCCGGCTTCGAGGTGTACCCGGGCGGTGCCGGCTACACCGCGTCGAAGCACGCCGAGCGGGCGCTCACCCGCACGCTGCGCCTGGAGCTCCTGGGCGAGCCGATCCGAGTGACCGAGATCTGTCCGGGCATGGCCGACACCGAGTTCTCCAAGGTCCGGTTCAGCGGCGACCGGAGCCGCGCCGAAGCGGTCTACCGGGGAATGACGCCGCTCGCCGCCGAGGACGTGGCCGAGTGCATCGTCTGGGCCGCCACGCGCCCCTCCCACGTCAACGTCGACGAGATCGTCGTCCGGCCCCGCGACCAGGCCACCTCGACCGAGGTCTACCGGCGCTCGGGGTAGGCGTGCGGAGTGCCCGGGCTGCGCTCCTCGCCCTCGTCCTCGGTCCTCTGAGCCTCCTCGCCCTGGGCTGCGGACCCCGAGGACCGCTCACCCCGGGTCAGGCCTACGGTCGCTACTGCGCCCGCTGTCACGGCGCGGACGGCCGAGGCGACCCCAAGGCGGTCCGGCTGAACCCCAAGCTCGACCTGGTGCGCTCCAAGATGGTGCGCGCCGCAGATCCGGAGCGGGTGCGCATGCGCATCGCCCGCGGCCGCGGCGCCATGCCCGGCTTCCGCAAGAAGCTCAGCCCCGAGGAGATCGAGGCCTTGACCGCCTACACCTTGCTGCGCTTCGGCCCGACCGGGAGATAATCCGAGCCCCATGGACCCAAAACGTTTCAAGGACGCCTACGAGCGGCTCCAGTACCTGGACGAGAACCTGACCTACAAGGTCCGGCGCCACGGGCGCAGTCGCCTCCACTCCCCCGGCCTCGAGGAGGTCGACGAGGCGCTGAAAACGCTGGGGGAGTACACCACCGAGCTCAAGGACGTCCTGCGCGAGCTGTTCCTGGCGATCGGCTCGAAGGCGAAGGAGTAGGCGGCCCGCAGGAGCCTGCGCGGCGACGTGTTTCTGCCGCGCAGGCTCCTACTCGACGCCGGTGGAGCCGAAGCCGCCGGCGCCCCGGCCGCTCGCCTCGAGCTCGGTGACCTCCTCCCACTCCACCGCCTCGACCGGCGCGACGACGAGCTGGGCGATCCGGTCGCCTCGCTCGAGGCTGAGGGGCTCATCGCCCAGGTGGATGAGGAGGACCTTGACCTCGCCCCGGTAGTCGCTGTCGATCGTGCCCGGAGGGTTGGCGAGGGTCACGCCGTGCTCGAGGGCGAGGCCGCTGCGGGGCCGGACCTGTCCCTCGTAGCCGGGAGGGATCTCGAGCACGAGGCCGGTGGGCACCAGGACGCGCTCCCCCGGCCGGAGCACCAGGCTCTCCCCGAGCGCGGCCCGCAGGTCCAGGCCGGCGCTGGCCGCCGAGGCCGGGGTGGGTAGCGGGAGGTCGCGGGCGTGGGCGAGCCGGCGCAGGCGGATCCTCATCGTCGTCCGCGGGTCAGCCGCCGGGTCCCCGCCCGCCGCGTCGCGGCCGACGGCGGCCCTCGGGCCCCTCAGATCCGGGTTGCTTGCCGAGGCCGCCCGCCGGAAGGGTGCCACCGGCCGGAAAAAGTCCCTTCTGGAACGGCCGCCCCAGCCACCGGGGCCGCGGGATCGTCTCGGCCGCCCTCGCCTGGAGAGGGCCGCCGGCGACCGCCCCGCCGATGGGCGGAGTCTTCCCGTGGTTCACCAGACTTCCCGGGGGGGCGGTGAGGCGCTGCACCGTGAACGTCCACTTGTCGTACTCGCCCTCGCCGAAGAGGACCTTGATCGACTCGTCCTTCGAGAGGCTGTGGACGCCGACGATGGGGCCTGTGGTCACGACCTTGCCGTTCGGCCCGCGGGTCGGGGTGTTGCCGGACGCCCGGCCGTTCCGGTCCTCGCCGCCGGCACCCCTCCCGCCGCCGAGCTCCCGGCCGCCGCCCTGGCCCGGCAACGCTCCCACGCCCTGGAAGACCAGGCCCCACTCGCCGTCCTTGGTCATCGGGTCCTTCCACAGGCGACGGATCGACCGGGGCTTGACCTCCATCAGCTCTTCGAGCCGGACGGGCAGGCGTCCCTGACGCTGCTGGAAGACTCGGATCGCCTCGGCGTACTGCCAGCCGCGGAAGATCAGCTCCTCCTCCTTGTCGCGCTGGATGACCTGGCTCCACATGGGCAGGGCCGCCGCCACCAGGATCGACATGACGGTGACCGCGATCGCCAGGACGACCAGGGTGTAGCCGCCTTCGGAGGCGCGGGCGGGGACTTCCGGCCCGGGCTGGGTCGGCGTCACCATTCCGAGTACGGCTCCCCGCCGAGGCTCGTCTCGTCCGAGCCCGAGTGGACGTCGACGATCCCCGGCTCGCCCGAGTCCGGCTGATCGGTCTCCGCCGGCTGCGCGTCCGGGTCGATCTCCTCGTACTGGGGCACCCAGGTGTCGGTCGACTTGGTGATCGGGTCGACGGGCATGGTCCGCAGGTACCCGCCGTCGACCAGCTCGTCGAGGCTCGTGGGGTAGTGCCCCTTGTCGGCGTAGTACTGGTTGATCGTGTTGCGAATCGCCCGGAGGTTGGTCTTGAGCACCGCCTCCTGAGCCCGCCGCGGCGCATCCACGAGCCGCGGCAGAGCGATGCCGGCGAGAATCCCGATGATGGCGATCACCACGATCAGCTCGATCAGGGTGAAGCCCGACTGGCGGCAGGTTCGCGTCTTCCTGTTCTCTCGGTACGACATGGTCTCCTCCCGCGGCGTCGCTCTCACCAGTCGACGTACTTCGTTCCGTCCAGGGCTGTGCCCTCGGAGAGGGAGTGCACGTCGTAGACGTCCTCGCCCCCCCACGAGCTGGCGTCGGGATCGTCCTGGTAGCTGCGCAGGCCCCATTCCGCCTCGCCGGTCATCGGGTCGACCGGGATCTTCCGCAGGAACCTCACCTTCTTGTTCACCTGGCCGACCACGTCGACGCCGTCGACCAGGGTCTCGAGATCGGGCGGATACCCGTCGGTTCCCAGGTCCACCGGGATCAGACCCGCGTCGCTGTAGCGCTTGTACTCGTCGATGGCGTAGCGCATGTCCCGCAGGTCTGCGTGCAGCTCGATCTCCTTCGAGCGCTTCTGCGCATAGTGGGTCAGCGGGATGACGGCGGCCGCCAGGATGGAGAGGATCGCCGCCACGATCACCATCTCGATGAGGGTGAAGCCGGCCTGCCCCCGATCGCGGTGTTGCGCTCTCTCCCGGCGGATGCTCATGTCGTGGCGGCGGCTCCACTCTTGATCGCCTTCGTCGGCTTCGCCGGCTTCTCGGGAACCGGCTTCGGGGCCACACCCCCCACCTCGATCTGGGCGGGCCGGGTGGCGATCGCCAGCGGCCGGAGCGCCGAGTCCAGGGCCTGGGCCTGGTCGAAGCGCAGGTCCGCGGAGCCGGCCGCCAGCGCGCGGAACTCGATCCGGGCGACGACGCCCTCGCCGGCGACTCCCGCCACCTTGCCCAGGCGGCTGGCTCCGATCACCAGCCGTCCCGGTGTCGAGCTGTCGGCCAGCACCTTGGCCGCCTCCGGACCGCCCAGGAAGACGCCCGGGGTCACCTTCTCGACCGCCAGGACGTCGGGATCGAAGGTCAAGGTGACCGGCAGATGGGACACGGCATCGAGGGCCCGAGCGTCCAGGGTCACCTCGAAGGTGTCACCCGGAGCCACCGCCAGCTCTTCCGGGACCATACGCAGCACGACGTCGGTCTCGGTCGAGAGCGGCGAGTTGGTGGCGGACGCGAAGCGACCGAACGAAGCCGCCTCGTCCTGCGCTTTCGCCAACGCGACGGTGTCCGAGACCATTCCATCGATCACCTGATCATAGTCGGCGCTCCTGGGCGTCGCCGTGGCGTTGGCGGCCACGGCCCGACCGCCGCCCGAGCCACCGCCGATCGGCGGTTGGTCGCCCTCGTCCTCGGGCGGGGGCGGCGGCTGGGTCGGCGGTTGCTGCTGCTGGAACGGGGAGGGCGGCGGCAACCCCGGCACCAGCTCCTGGCCGGTGGGAGCCTCGGGCTGCTTCTGGTTCTGGTCCTGGTTCTCCTCCTGGCCCCTCAGACCCCGCGGCAGGCTCTGCAGCCGCTCGCGGATCCGCTCGCGGATCTCCTCCGGGGTGGCCTGCTGACCGCCGTCGAAGGGGCCCTCGACGTCGGACTCGACGCGCGGGCTACCGCCGCGGAAGGTGATGTTCTGCTCCGTGCCGACCCAGATCGGCAGCAGGTCCTCCTCGGTGATGTCGGGCAGGCGAACGATGTGCGGCGTCAGGGTGAGCAGGACGTCCGTGCGCTGGTTCTGCTTCCTGTTGTGCGAGAACAGACGGCCGATGATCGGGATCTCCGAGAGGCCCGGCACCCCTTCGTCGTTGGTCGAGTCGTCCTGCCGGATCAGGCCGGCCAGGAGGTTGGTCTCACCGTCCTTGAGGCGGATCGTCGACTCGATCGTCCGGGTGCCGATGATCGGCTGGGAACCCTGGCCCGAACCGCCGGCAACCTGACCCGAGACCTGACTCACCGTCACCGACAGCTTGAGGGTGACCTCCCGGTTGTGGTGGACCCGCGGCTCGATCTCGATCGTGATGCCCACGTCCTGGTACTGGAACGAGGTGATGGGCACGATGTTGCCG
>CAZIIB010000222.1:0-6519 GCA_964539125.1 uncultured Thermoanaerobaculia bacterium
GATGCCGCGGATGTATTGCTCGAAGGCATCGAGGCGCAAACCCGCGCCGGCGGCCGTTCCGCTCCTGGGACGGCCGGTTCCGTAGGCGGACGGTTCGGAGGCGAGCCCAACGGCGGAGTCCGAGCCCTCGCCAGCCTCCGCTCGAAGGAACGCCGGGGCTTTCCCGCCCGAGCCCTTCGCCGGGTATGGACCTTGCTGCGGCGAACGGAAAGAAACGTCGATCCCAGCGAGCCGGAGGGCCTTCGGCCACCGCGCGACCCTCGGTGGCAACCGAGGGCGGAAGCTCTCCTCCTCGCGCGCTTCCAGGACGAGGTGATCCATGTTCGACCGAGCCCGTGCCCTCCACCAAGCCCTCCGGACCCTGCGCAAGACCCCCGGCTTCGCCCTGACGGTCGTCGCCACCCTCGCCCTGGGTATCGGCGGGGCGACCTCGATCTTCTCGCTGGTCGAGGCGGTTCTCCTGCGGCCGCTGCCCTACCCGGAACCGGGCCGGCTGGTCTTGCTCCGGGAGTCGACGGCCGAGCTCGAGCGCCTGTCGATCTCGGTGCCCGACCTGCGGGACTGGCAAGCGCAGAACCGGTCGTTCGAGGCGATCGCCGGCTTCCGGCGGGAGAGCTTCACCCTCACCGGCGAGGCCGCGCCTGAACGGGTCACCGGGCGCATGGTCTCCCACGAGCTGCTTCCTGTCCTCGGGCTCCGCCCGGCCCTGGGGCGGGGCTTCCTCGATCGGGACGACCGGGCCGGCGCCCGACCGACGGTCGTCCTGGGAAACGAGCTCTGGCGCCGCCACTTCGGAGGCGATCCCTCCGTCGTCGGTACCTCGCTAGAGCTCGACGGAGTGGCCCACAAGGTGCTCGGCGTCCTGCCGCCGCGCTTCGAGCTCTTTCCCGAGGCGGACCTCTTCGTGCCTCTGGGCCCCTGGGCCGCGCGCCAGGGCGAGAGCCGGGGGAGCCACCCCGGGCTGTGGGCGATCGGCCGGCTTCGCCCCGGCGTCTCCCTCGACGAGGCTCGGGCCGAGATGGCTACCATCGCGTCTCGCCTGGGCCGGGCCCACCCGAAGACCAACGAGGCCACCCGTGCCGTGGTCACGCCGCTCCGTGACGAGCTCGTGAGGTCGTACCGCACGGTCCTGCTCGCCCTGCTCGCGGCGGTGGGGGTGGTGCTCTTGATCTGCTGCGTCAACGTGGCCAATCTGATGCTCGTTCGGGCCCGCTCGCGGAGGGAGGAGCTCTCCGTGCGAGCCGCCCTGGGCGCGGGGCGGGGGCGGGTGCTGGAGCAGTTTCTGGCCGAGAGCCTGGTCCTGGCGCTTCTCGGGGGAGGCCTGGGGCTGGCGCTGGCGTTCTGGGGCACGGGTGCCGTGCTGCGGCTCGCGCCTTCCTCGCTGCCGCGCCAGGGAGAGATCGGCGTCGACGCCGCGGTCCTCGCGTTCGCCTCGCTGATCACGATCCTCACCGGCATCGCTTTCGGGGTGCTGCCCGGTCTCCGGTCCCTGCGCGGTTTCGGTAGCCTTTCGCCCTTGCGGGAGACGACCTCCGGCGCCCGGGCCGGACGCTGGCGCGCGGGCCGGCTCCTGGTGGCGTTGGAGGTCGCGTTGGCCCTGGTGCTCCTGGCCGGCACGGGCCTCCTGGCGCGCAGCCTCGAAAGCGCCCTCTCCGTCGAGACCGGCTTCGCGCCGGCGGGCGTGATGACGGCCCGTCTCTCTTGGGCCCAGAGGACGGCTCGGGACGGCGACGAGATGATGGCGACCTATCGCTCGCTGCTCCGGGAGCTGGGGGCGTCGCCGGGGGTCCAGAGGGCGGCCCTGAGCTCCGGTCTCCCGCTGGTCGGGGCATCGGAGCAGTCCTTCTGGCCGGGTGAGAACCCGCCCGCGGACCGCGGGGACCTTCCGTTGGCGGTTTTCACTGCGGTGACCCCCGGCTACTTCGACGCTCTGGGCATCTCGCGCCTGCGCGGCCGCACCTTCGACTGGGCGGACCGGAGCGACACCGCGCCGGTCTGTGTCATCGACCGGCGCCTCGCCGAGCGCTTCTTCCCGGGGGAGGAGCCGCTGGGCAAGAAGATCCTCCTCAGCCCTTCCCTGCCCCCCTTCGAGATCGTGGGGGAGGTCGCCCATGTCCGCCACTACGGCCTGGACGCGGTGGCTCCGGTGGAGGCGCAGCTCTACGTGCCGCTCCTCCAGGTGCCGGGGCCCTTCCGGGTCGGCTTCCTGCAGACCGTGTGGGTGACGCTGCGCGGGGCCGGCGAGCCGGCCTCCTTGGCGCCGGCTCTGCAGGCGGGCACCGCGCAGGCCTCCGGCCGCCTCGCCCTCGACCGGGTGAGAAGCCTGGGAGAGATCGTGGACTCGAGCCTGGCGCCACGCCGCTTCCACCTGCTACTCACCGTTCTCTTCTCCGCGGTGGCGCTGGCCCTCGCCGGACTCGGCCTCTACGGGGTCATCGCGTACTCGGTAGGCCGGAGGAACCACGAGATCGGGGTCCGGATGGCCCTGGGCGCCACGCCGGGGCGGGTGACCCACCAGGTGGTGGTGGAAGGGCTCCTGGTCTCCCTGTGGGGCGTCGCGGCGGGGCTGGTGGCTGCGCCGGCGCTCACCCACGCGCTCCGGGGTCTCCTGTTCGGGGTCAGCGCGTCGGATCCGGCGACGTTCGTCGCCGTCTCGGTTCTTCTTCTAGCGGTGGCCGCCGCCGCCAGCTACCTGCCGGCCCGGAGAGCCGCCCGCATCGATCCCCGAGAGACCCTGCGGCGACTGTGAGGCGCCGTAGCGGCCTCGCCGCTCACTCGCCGGCGAGCGCTTCGCGGGGGTCGATCGCGAGGGCCCGGCGGGCCGGCAGGTAGCCCGCCAGAGCGCCCACCAGACCGAGGCCGAGGGCGGTCGCCGCCAGGGTCGCAGGGTCCCCGGGGGCGACGCCGTAGAGGAAGCCGGCGAGGAGCCGGGTGGCGGCGAGGGCCCCGGCGACGCCGGCCACGAGGCCCAGCGCCACCGGCCGGAGCGCCTGGGCGAGGGCCATGCCCAGCACCCGGCCCGCCGAGGCGCCCAGGGCGATTCGGACCCCGATCTCCCGGGTCCGCCGGCTCACGAAGTAGGCGACCACGCCGTAGATCCCGGCCACGGCCAGGAGCAGGCCGATGCCACCCAGGCCCGCGAGCAGCAGGGTCTGGAACCGGTTCCTGGCCAGCGAGCCCGCCAGGCGCTGGTCCATGGTGGCCACGTCGTAGACCGGCAGGTCCGGATCGAACCCTCGCACCGCGCGGCGCAGGTCGTTCGCCAGGCCGCGGGCGTCGGCTCGTCCGGGCGCGGCGCGGACGGCGACGTACATCGAGCGGCGGAGCCAGACCCAGACCCGAGGCGGCGCCTGGTCCAGCGGCAGGTAGAACTCCGGGGGCGCCGGCCGGCCGAGGCCGTCGGCCCGCGTGTCTCCCACCACCCCCACCACCTGCTTCCACAGGTTCGGATCGTCCTCGTCGACGCAGCAGGCGACCCGCTTGCCCACCGGGTCCTCGCCGGGCCAGGCCTCCTCGGCGAAGGTCCGGTTGACCACCATCACGCCGGGCGCGCGCCGGTCGTCCCGGGCGGTGAAGGTGCGGCCCTGGAGGAGCGGTAGGCCCAGGGCCCGGAAGTAGCCCGGGCTCACCAGCCGGAGGTCGGTGTCGATCATCTCCGAGCGATCGAGGGGCCGGCCCTCGGGCAGGAGGCCGTTGCTCGGCCCCGAGCCGCCCATGGGGATCGCCGAGGCGACGCCGGCCGCGCGGGCGCCCGGCAGCCCCTCGACGGCTCGCGCGAGCTCCTCGAACGCCCGGGTCGCGTCACCGTCTCCGGGGTAGGCGGAGGCCGGCAGGGTGATCCGGGCCGTGAGGAGCGAGTCGGCCGGGAAGCCCGGCTCCACCCTCCCGAGGGCGAGGGCGCTCCGGATGAGCAGGCCCGCGCCGGCCAGGAGCACCAGCGACAGGGCCACCTCGGCGGCCACCAGGACGCCTCGCAGGCTCCCCGCCCGCCGGCAGCCGACGGTCCCGCGACCGCCCTCGCCCAGGGCCTCGCCGAGCTCCGCCGCCGAGGCGCGGAGCGCCGGCAAGAGCCCCGCCAGCAGGCTGCACGCGACGCCGGCTCCGAGGGCCACGGCCAGGACGGCCCCGTCGAGGCCTGCCTGGTCCAGGCGCGGCACGTCGTCCGGGGCGAAGGCGATCACCAGGCGCAGGCCGCCCCAGGCGAGGGCGAGGCCGGCCGCCCCGCCGGCGAGCGCCAGCACCAGGCCCTCGGTCAGGAGCTGGCGCACGAGGCGTACCCGCCGGGCGCCGAGCGAGGCGCGGACCGCCATCTCACGCCCTCGGCTCGTGCCGCGGGCCAGGAGCAGGTTGGCGACGTTGACCGAGGCGATCAGGAGCACGAGCCCGACGGCGCCCAGGAGCAGGAGCAGCCGAAACCGGTAGGAGCCCACCAGGTCCCGGGCGTAGGGATGGAGCTCGAACCCGCGGCCGCGATCGTCGTCGGGGGCGATCTCTCGCAGGTGCCGGGCGGCGGCGTCGGCCTCCGACTGGGCCTGGGCGAGCGAGACACCCGGGGCGAGCCGGCCCACCACCTGGTACATGTGCTCGTCGTAGAGGTGGCGCTGCGCGGCGGTGAGGGCGATGGGCACCCAGAGCGCATGGGGATCGCCGGCGCGATCGAAGGCCGCCGGCATCACCCCGACCACCGTGTGGGGGTGGCCGTTCATGCGGATCGAACGGCCCACGATCGCCGGGTCGGCGCCGAAGCGCGTGGACCAGAGCCGGTGGGAGAGGACCACCACGTCGTCTCCGCCCGGCCGGTCCTCCTCCGGCCCGAAGGTGCGGCCGAGCTCGGCCCGGAGGCCGAAGACCTCGAACCACCCCGCCGAGACCCGGGCTCCCCGGACCCGCTCGGGGACGGCGCCGGCCGCCAGGTTGACGCTCGTCCCCTGGGAGATCGCCAGGCTCTCGAAGGAGCGGGCCTCGCGGGCGAGCTCGGTGAAGTTGCCGGTGGAGACGTCACCCCGCGAGAGGGTGGGCCGGGCCTCTCCGCGCCGCGTCTCCCAGACGCGGACGATCCGTTCCGGATGCGGGAAGGGGAGCGGCTGAAGCACGACGGCGTGGACCGCTCCGAAGATCGTGGCCGTGGCCCCGACCCCGAGCGCCAGGGTGAGAATCGCCAGGGCGGCGAAGGCCGGCGCGCTCCGGAGCTGGCGGACCCCGAGCGCCAGGTCCTGGCGCAGCTCGCCGAGGAGCTGGCGGAGGCGCCAGCGGCGCTCGCGCGCCTCGTCGATCCGCCGGCACTCGGCGCGCACCCGGTCGAGGTCACCGAACCGGCGCAGAGCCTCCCGCTGCGCCGCCTCGGGATCGAGGCCCCGCGCCACGAGCTCCTCGGTGCACCGCTCGAGGTGCAGGGCGAGCTCCTCGTCGGTCTCGTCCCGGTGCGAGCCGGGGACCAGCAAGCGGAAGGCCCGTCGAATGCCGCGAGGCAGGTTCATCTGGAGCTCGTTTCTCTTCGTGTGCCGGGGGAGGACATCGATCCGTTCAGCCGGTCTGGAGGACCTTGCCGACGGCGGCGGCGTAGCGCTCCCAGGTGGCGCTCCGGGAGCGGAGCTGACGGCGTCCCTCGGCGGTCAGCTCGTAGAACTTGGCCCGGCGGTTGTTCTCCGAGCGGCCCCACTCGGCGGCCACCCAGCCTCTGGCCTCCAGGCGGTGCAGTGCCGGGTAGAGGGCACCCTCCTCGACCAGGATCGCGTCGTCCGTGCGCCGGCGGATCCAGCTCGACACGGCGTAGCCGTGCATCGGCCCCCAGGTGAGGGACTTCAGGATCAACAGGTCGAGCGTGCCGCGAAGCAGCTCCAGGTTGTCGGTGTCGTCCAAGTCTCGGCTCCTTCCCCTAAGATTTCTACGGGAACGAGCGTAGGAAGGTTTCACGCCGCCGTCAAGAGGGTGCCCCCTCCGCGGGTGGCACCCGGGGGCGCGCGAGGTGCGCCCCCGGATGGTCTCGGAGGTCGCCTACCTCTCGCCGCCCACGACGATCTGGCCGCCCTTCATCACCAGCACCGGATGCTCGGTGTCGGAGATGTCGTCGAGCGGGTTGCCGGGCACGGCGACCACGTCCGCCGCCTTGCCCGCCTCGAGCGCGCCGGTGACGTCGCTCACTCCCAAGAGGTCCGCCCCGCCGTGGGTGGCCGCCATCAGGCACTGGGTGGGGGTGAAGCCGTTCTGGGACATGAGGGTGAACTCCTTGGCGTTGGTGCCGTGGGGCTCGACGCCCGCGTCGGTGCCGAAGGCCACGGGCACGCCGATCTTCGCCGCGTGCTGAAACATGATCATCATCTGGGCGGCCGCGGCCCGCGCCTTGGCGGCGATCTGCGGCGGATAGTGGTCGGCTTTCTGGCCGACCCACCAGCCGGCGTAGAGCGTCGGCACCAGGTACACGCCCTTCTGCTTCATCAGCTCCAGGGTGTCGTCCTCGAGGAAGGTGCCGTGCTCGATCGAGTCGACGCCGGCCTGGATCGCCATCTTCGCGGCCTCGTC
>CAZIIB010000223.1:0-2231 GCA_964539125.1 uncultured Thermoanaerobaculia bacterium
GACCTCCTCGACTTCAAGTACCTCTTCCTCGCCGGCGAGCGCCTCGACCCCGACACCTACCACTGGGCGCGCAAGATCTTGAAGCGCCCGGTGATCGACCACTGGTGGCAGACCGAGACGGGCTGGCCCATCGTCGCCAACTGCATGGGGATCGAGCAGCTCCTCATCAAGCCGGGCTCGCCCACCGTGCCGGTGCCGGGCTACGACGTGAAGATCGTGGGCCCGAAGGGCCGGGAGCTCGAGCCCCACGAGGAGGGCTCGGTGGTGGTCCGGATGCCTCTGCCGCCCGGCTGCCTGACGACCCTGTGGAAGGACGACGAGCGGTTCGCCGAGTCGTACATGAAGGAGTTCCCCGGCAACTACCTGACCAGCGACGGCGGCTACCGCGACGAGGACGGCTACCTCTACATCATGGGGCGGATCGACGACGTCATCAACGTCGCCGGCCACCGCCTCTCGACCGGCGCCATCGAGGAGGTCGTGGCCAAGCACCAGGACGTGGCCGAGTGCGCCGTGATCGGCGCCGCCGACTCCCTGAAGGGGCAGCTCCCGGTGGGCTTCGTGGTGCTCAAGGCGGGGGCCGACCGGGACCCGGAGGCGATCAGGGCGGAGGTCGAGAAGATGGTGCGCGACGAGATCGGCGCCGTGGCCTCGTTCCACGACGTGGCGGTGGTCGAGCGCCTGCCCAAGACCCGCTCGGGGAAGATCCTGCGGGCCACCATGCGCCAGATCTCCGACGCCAAGGACTACCGCGTGCCCTCGACCATCGACGACCCGACGATCCTCGACGACATCCAGGAGCACCTCCAGGCGATGGGCTACCCCAAGCGCCCGGTGTGACGGGAGGGATTGAGTAAGGTCGGGGCATGCTTCGGCGCTCCGACCTTCGACGGGCGGTGTCGCGCGGCCTGGTCGCCGGACGGCCAGCGCCTCTACGTGCCGCTGGCCCCCGAGGGCGAAGGTGAGGGCGAGGGCGAGGCGACCGCGCCGCCCGCGGCGGAGGCGACCGACGCGTCGCCCGACCCCGTCATGGCCCGCTTCATCCGCCGGGAGAACGCGTCGCGCCTCGCCGCCGTCGATCTCGCGAGCGGAAAGGTGGACGTGCTCGCGCCGGACACCGCCGAGCCCACGCCGAGCGTCCTCCGCCTCTCCCCGTCGGGCGCCTGGGTGAGCTACCTGTCGGTCTTCCGGCAGGAAGGGGGGGAGGGGACCTTTCCGGAGCTGGTCTCGGACCTGGCAGTGGTGCCCGCCGCCGGAGGGCCGTGCGCACCCTCGCCCGGAGCCTGGCGGTGGTCGAGCCGGACTACTTCGGCGCCAACTACCGCTGGCACCCCCGGGACGACCGGTTGGTGTACCTCCAGGACGGCAAGCTCTTCGCGGTCGACCTGAGGAAGGCGAAGCCCGGCGCTGTCCCAAAGCCGCGGGAGCTGGCCCCGGCCCTCGGCGCCCTGACGCCCGAGCCGCTCCTCTTCACCGCCGACGGCCGTTCCGTGGTGGCCATCTACCCGGGCGCACCCATCTCGGGGTACGCCAGAGCCTTCGCGGGCGGGGACCCGACGACCCTGCCCAACCTGCTCTTCACCAGCCGGGGCTATGCCGTCGTGCTCCCCGACCTGCCTCTCGGCCCCGAGGGCAAGCCGGGCGAGCCGGTCCGGGAGATGGTGGACGCCCTCGTGCCCCAGCTCCAGCACGCCGCCGACGCCGGCTGGATCGACTTCGGGCGCCTGGGCCTCATGGGCCAGTCCTACGGCGGGTACGGCACCGCGGCGATCGTCTCGCGGACGAGCCTCTTCCGGGCCGCGGTGGCGATCTCGGGCCTCTACGACCTGCCCGGCCTGTGGGGCCGACCCCAGGCCGACGGGAGCCACTTCTTCCAGCAGTGGGCCGAGGGCGGCCAGGGCCACATGGGCGGGCCGCCCTGGGCCGAGCTGCCCCGCTACCTCGCCAACTCCCCCTACTACCAGGTGGAGCACATCCACACGCCGCTCCTGCTGATCCACGGCACGAAGGACGACGCGGTGGGCGACGCTCGGAAGCTCTTCACCGCCCTCGACCGCCTCGGGCGAACGGCCCAGTACGCCGAGTACGAGGGCGAGGGCCACGTGGTCTGGGGCTGGCGCCTCCCCGACGCCGCCGACGCCGCCCGACGGGTCACCGAGTTCTTCGCGCGCTACCTCGGCACGCCGTGAGGGCGGCGCCCGCCCCCCACCCTCAGTCCCGCCGCAGCGCCA
>CAZIIB010000223.1:2241-4375 GCA_964539125.1 uncultured Thermoanaerobaculia bacterium
CCGAGTCACAACAGCAGCGAGCCCCGCAGGGGGCCGCCGCAGGGCCACCGCCGGGTCGACGACCGCGGCCCGGCGGGCGGGGAGCAGGGTCGCCGCCAGGCCGGTGGCCAGGAGCACGGCGACGATGGCGGCGAAGATCGTCGGGTCCCAGGGCTCGACGGCGTAGAGCAGGATCTTGATTCCCCTCGAGAGGGCCAGGGCGAGGCCCACGCCGATGGTGACGCCGATCAAGAGCTGGACCGCGCCCTGGCGGACCATCAAGCTGAGGATCCGCCCGCTGTCGGCCCCGAGGGCCATGCGGATGCCCACCTCGTGGGTGCGCCGCTGGACCGAGAAGGCCATGACGCCGTAGAGCCCGACGACGGCCAGGAACAGCCCCGAGAGTCCGAAGACGGCGAAGATGGTGCCGAAGACGTCCACGAACCAGTTCTGCCGGTGGATGGCCTCGGTCATGGTCCGCACCCAGTAGATGGGCAGGTTGGGGTCGAGACCGGCCACCGTCTCCCGCACCGCCGGGGCGATCGTCATGGGATCGCCCTCGGTGCGGGCCACCAGCGACGCGAACTGCACGTCGCTCTGGGCCAGGGGCACGTAGATCCCCTCCGGGTCCTCGTTGCGCGTGCCGCCCAGCGCCATGTCGGGCACCACCCCGACGATCGTCCGCCAGGGCTCGGGCTGCTGGCCTTCGCCCGGCGTCTCGCCGTCACCGAGCCGCAGGCGGTGCCCGATCGGGCTCTCGCCCGGGAAGTAGCGCTCGGCGAACGGACGGTTCACCAGGGCCACCTGTTCGCCCCCTCGCCGGTCGTGGACCGTGAACAGGCGGCCCGACGCCGGCTGCACCCCGAAAGTCTCGAAGAAGCCCGGGCTCACGATCACCTGGCGGGCTCGCGGCAGCTTCTTCGGGTCGTAGGTCTCGCCCTCCAGGGCGAAGCGGTCGCGACCGCTCCCCAGGATCGGCAGGTTCGTGGAGAGGCCCACCGCCTGCACGCCCGGGCGGTTCTCGAGTCGGTCGCGCAGCGCCTCGAAGAAGCGCACCCGGTCCTCGGGGGTCGGGTAGTCGTTCTCGAACAGGCCGATGCGGGCGGTGAAGACGCCCCGGGTGTCGAAGCCGTAGTCGTGGTGGCGCAGCTCGAAGGCGCTCTTGACCATCAGGCCGGTCGCCACCAGGAGACCGCACGAGAGGGCGATCTCCGCCACCACCAGGCCGCGGGCGAGGCGCCCGAGACGGAAGCTCGAGGCGCCCCGGCCCTCGTCCTTGAGCACCTCGCCCACCCGCCGCCCGGAGGCCTGGAGGGCGGGGAGCAGCCCCGAGAGGAGGGTGGCGAGGAGGGTGAGGCCGGCGACGAACAGGCCGACCTCGAGATCGATCCCGAAGTGGAGCCAGTAGGGCGGATCGGTTGCCCGGATCGCCTGGTCGAAGAAGCGCAGGCCCACGGCCGCGAGGCCGAGGCCGAAGACCGCGCCGGCCACCGCCAGCACGAGGGCTTCCCCCAGGATGCCCAGGACCACCCGCAGGCGGCCGGCGCCCAGGGCCGAGCGCACGGCGACCTCGCGGCTGCGGAGCGCGGTCCGGGCGAGCAGCAGGTTGGTGACGTTGGCGCAGGCGATGAGGAGCACGCCCAGGACCGCCACCAGCATGGTGTAAAGCAGGTCGATGGCGTCTCGGCCCACGAACTCCTCGGTGTAGGGCTTGACCACGGAGCCGATGCCGGCGTTGGCCTCCGGGTACTCCTGGGCCAGGCGGGCGGCGATCGCCGACATCTCGGCGCGCGCGCCGGCCAAGGTCTTCCCGGGGCGCAGGAGCCCGTAGACCTCCAGCGTCTGGCCCTCGTCGCGGGCGAGCTTCGACGGATCGAGGGGCAGCGGCAGCCAGAGGTCCTGGTCGACGGGGAAGCGGAAGCCCTCGGGCATGACGCCGATGATCACGGTGGGCTGGCCGTTGATCCGTACCGTCCGGCCCAGAACGTCGGCGTCGCCCCGAAACCGGTCCTGCCACACGCGGTAGCCGAGGATCACCACCCGCGGCGCCCCGGGCTGGTCCTCACCGGGCTGGAACGTACGGCCCAGGAGCGGCTTGGCCCCGATGGGCTCGAAGGCGTTGGCAGTCATGAAGGCGCCGTCGTAGCGCTCCGGG
>CAZIIB010000223.1:4385-6504 GCA_964539125.1 uncultured Thermoanaerobaculia bacterium
GGTCCCGTCGTAGAAGGCCGCCAGGCTCTCGAAGGAGGTCTGCTGGGCCCGCCAGTCGAGGAGGTCGTGGATCGGCACTTCCATGCTGTCGATCCCCTCCGACGGCTTGTTGCGCTCCAGGTGCATGAGGCGGTCGGCGTTCTCGAAGGGGAGGTCGGCGCGGGCGCCCTGGACGATGCTGTACATGGCGGTGGTGAGCCCGATCCCGAGGGTCAGGGCGACCACCGAGATGGCGGACAGGCCGGGGCTCCGGCGCAGGGAGCGGAGACTGAAGCGCAGGGTCTTGAGCAGCTCGTCCATCGGTCACCTCCGGAGGGTGGAGTGGCAGTGGTACCCGGGAGTACGCCGGGGAGCCAGGAGGTGTTTCAGCGGCGAGGAAGTCGGTGCGGCTCGTAGCCCAATCAGCGTTCGCCCGGCCGAGGCGGAGCTCGGCCGGGGTGGGCGGTGGGCCGGTGGGCCGTCCTACGCGTCCACCCGCATGCCGAGCTCGCCGCCCAGGGTGCGGAAGTGCTCGGCCCAGGCGGCCGCGGTCTCGTCGCCCGCGGCGGCGTCGCGCCGCGGCGGGTACTCGTCCTGGAGGAGACGGTAGTAGGCGTTCTGGGCGGCGGCCAGGTCGACCTCGAAGGGGAGGGCGCGGGCGAGGCGGGCCATGCGCTCGAGGCGCCGGAGGAGGGCCAGGTCGCCGGGCTCGAGCGCCAGACGCTCGGCGTGCTCTCCGAGGGCGGTCGCGACGGCGAGCGACAGGCCCGCGGTGTCCAGCTCGAGCTTCCAGGAGCGAGTCTCCCGGAACAGGCGCTCGACCGCGCCCAGGTCCGAGCCCGGGTCCTGGAACAGGCGGCGCAGGTCGAGGTTGACGATCACCTCGGCGGCGGCCTTGAGCGCCAGGGGCATCGGCGTACCGAGGTCGCCGAGGTACTGCATCAGGGGAGCGTAGTCCTCGTAGACCATCCGGTGGTGGGCCTCGGCCTCGGCGCGGGTCGACTCGAGGATCAGGTCGAGCACCACCCGCTGCTCGTCGCGAAAGAGCGAGTCGAGAGAGTAGATCATCTCCAGGAAGTGATGATCGAGGCGCCGCAGCACGCGGGCGAAGTCGGCGTGCTCGAAGGCCTCGGAGACGTCGGCGGCCATGGCCTCGAACTCTTCCGCCCCGCGCAGGTGGCGCACGCCGCCATTCAGGTGGTGGTCGCCGAAGTGCAGCACGGCGAACGAGAGCTCCTCGGAGGTGCCGGTGATCGTGGACTCGATCCGGAACCGGCCCACGGCCAGGCGCGCGCGGCCGGAGCGGTAGGTCCGGACCTCCTGCTGCTCGGCCCGGAAGCTGAAGATCCGGGCCTCTTTCGGGTAGTGCTCGAAGAGCGAGGAGAGGGCGTAGTGGGCGCCCACCCGGACGAGGGTCACGCGTCCGGACAGGACCTTGCGCTCGTAGACCTCGCGGCCGTCGCCGCCGCCCCGGGCGGGCGGCAGGTTGCTCCGGGCGTCGGCGAGGCGCTCCAGGAAGCCCTCCTCCAAGGCGTCGCCCAGCTCGTCCTGGGCGATCTGGAGGGCCCGGCCGGCGTACTGGAGGATCTGGACCGTCTCGATGCCGGCCAGGTCGTTGAAGAACCAGCCGCAGCTCGTGTACATGTAGAGGGCGTGGCGCTGGAGCTCGAGGAGCTTGCGAGCCCGGATGCGGTCGGCGCCCGAGAGCTCGCGCGCCGCGTGCTCGGCGAAGAAGCGCCCGAGGGCCTCCTCGCTGCGGTCGAGCATCACCTGGACGTAGGCGTCCCGCGCCGCCCACGGGTCGGTGAGGAGCTCGCCGGCCGCCTGCTCGTAGCGGGGTGTGAGCTGGTCGCGCAGCCAGTCGAGGGACTTGCGCAGAGGCCCGCGCCAGCGCTGGTTCCACCCCGCGGGACCGCCGGTGTGGCAGCCGCAGTCGCTTCGCCAGCGCTCGATGCCGTGGACGCAGCTCCAGGAGGTCCGCTCGCGGATCTCCACCTCGTCCGTCGGCGGCCGGCGCTCCAGGTGCTCGCCGTAGTTGGTGAGGGCCACTCCGTCCTCTGCCTCCAGGCGCTCGAGAGCGTAGGAGAGGGCCATCTCGCCGTAGCGGTGGTGGTGGCCGTAGGTCTCGCCGTCGGTGGCG
>CAZIIB010000224.1:0-6490 GCA_964539125.1 uncultured Thermoanaerobaculia bacterium
CGATCATCTCGCTGATCACGTAGTTGAGGTCCGAGCGGTGGCCGACGTACTGGAGCAGCGTGGCGTAGCGGTCGTGGAGCGCCTGCCAGTCGTAGCCGTTCATGTTCGGGACGTAGAAATAGTCTCGGTAGCGGCGCCAGACCTCGTCGAAGATCTCGGCCCACTCGGCCTTCGGGTCGACCGTGGTCTCCAGGCCGTCGGTCGAGACCGGCTTCGGCTCCCCGCCGGGCTTCGTGTCATAGAGCTTGTAGCCGCCTCGTTGTTGGAGGAGGACCTTCGAGCCGTCCTCGGACACGGCCACCCCGCTGACGTGGTCGGCGAAGTCCTTGGCCTCGCGATCCTCCAGCGAGAAGAGCTTGAGCTGGAGCCCGCCGCTCGGACCCGGGCGGCCATAGTAGAAGGGATCGCCCTGGGCGTAGAGGAGGCTGCCCTCGAGCGCCACCACGCCGGCGTAGTTCTCGAAGTCCACCGGCACCCGGATCACGCGGTCGGCGAGGCCGTCGAAGTCGATGGTCACCTGGACCTTCTTCGCCTCGGCGCCTTCGGCCTTCGCCGTCTCGTCCTTGCCCTTGCCGGCCTTGGCCTTCTTCTCGTCCTTCTCGGCCATCGCCTTGTCGCCCTCGTCACCGGGAGCGGTGACCTTCACCTCGTCGCTCCGCGGCGGGAAAAGGTCCGGCCCCTCCTTGGTGAGGGCCAGGGCGTAGATCCCGGTCTCCCGGTCCGCCACGTAGTTGAACTCGAAGGAGCCGATCTGGGGCGCGAAGCCGTGGTCGGCGAGGTAGAAGAGGTACTTGCCCGCGGGGTCCCAGGACGGCCCGAACTCGTTCCACAGGGGGCCGGTCACCCGCCGCGTCTGGCCGTCGGCCGCGCTCCAGATGTAGAGCGACGAGAAGCCTGTGGGCTCCGGGAGGCTGAAGGCCAGGTAGGCGCTGTCGGGCGACCAGACCTGATCGTCGGAGAACCGGCTCGGCGAGTCGGCGATCTGCTGGAGCTTCCGGGTGGCCACGGTCAGGACATAGACCTTGCCGTCCTTGTCCGAGAAGGAGATCTTCTCGCTGTCGGGCGACCAGGTGATCCCGTCCAGGCGGACGGCGAGGCTGTCGGTGAGCTGCTCGGGCTTGGCCTCGCCCGCCTGGTCGATGGTGTAGATCTCCTCCTCGCCGGACGCGTCGGAGATATAGGCGATCTTCGCGCCGTCGGGAGCCCAGACGGCGTCCCGGTCGTGGACGCCGGAGGATTGGGTGAGGTTACGCACCGGGCCGTGCTCGATCGGCACGGTGTAGACGTCACCGCGGGCCACGAAGAGCGCTCGCTTGCCGTCGGGCGAGAGGTTGAAGTCCTCGACGTCGTTCGCCACCGAGATGTGCTCGGGGCGGGTGGGCAGCGAATCGGTGGGCACGTCGATCGCGATGGCGTGGCTCTGGCCGGAGGCGATGTCGTAGATCGAGAGCTCGCCGCCCAGCTCGTACACGATTCGGCCCACGCCGTCGTCGCTCGGCCAGCGCACGTCCCAGGTCTTCGAGTGGGTGAGCTCCTGGGTGGCCCCGCTCGCGATGTCGAAGGAGTAGAGGTTGAGCGTGCCGTCGCGGTCGGAGGCGAAGTAGATCTTGTCGCCGATCCACATGGGATCGCGGTCGGTCCGCGGGTTGTCGGTCACCCGCGTCGTCTCGTCGCTCTGGAGATCGAAGATCCAGAGGTCCTGGGCCCAGCCGCCCTGGTAGCGCTTCCAGCTCCGGAAGTCGCGGGTGAGCGGCGTATAGACGGCCTTCTTGCCGTCGGGCGAGAGGTCGCCGGCCCCGGAAACGGGCATGGGGAGCGGCCGCGGCAGGCCGCCGTCGACGTCCACCAGGTAGAGCCGCGTGTCGGTGAGGTCCCAGCCCTGGCGCATGGAGCGGAAGAGGACCGACTTGCCGTCCGGGCTCCAGCCGTAGACCTGGTTGTCGTAGCCCCAGCGCGGCGGCAGGGGGCCGTTGGCCGGGTAGAAGGTGAGCTGCCTCGGGATGCCGCCCTCGGTGGGGATCACGTAGACCTGCTCGTCGCCTTCGTACTGGCCGGTGAAGGCGATCCACTTGCCGTCGGGCGAGAACTTGGGAAACAGCTCGAGGCCCGGATGGGTGGTCAGGTGCCGGGCGCGGCCGCCGTCGGCCGGCGCGGTCCAGATGTCGCCGGCGTAGACGAAGGCCACCTGATCGCCGTGGATGTCGGGAAAGCGCAGCAGCTTGGTGCCGCCGGCCTGGGCTCGGATGGGCGCCGCGGCCAGGGCGAGAAGTGCCGCGACGGCCAGGATGGGGCTCAGGATTCGTCTCACTCTCGGTTCCTCCAGCTCGGATCACAGGAATAGGTGCGGGCGCAAAAACGCCCGACCCTGTCTACGTTCCGGAGCCAGGAAGGTTTTTGGGGAGGGAAGGGGAAGAGGGGATGCGGGGGGGGCGATCAGTATGCCAGAAGCTCGCGGGCCACCGCCAGCACCTTGTCCCGGTCCGGCAGGAGCTCCCGCTCGAGGACCTTGGCGTAGGGTGACGGCCGGTCCGGGTAGGCGACGCGCCGCACCGGCGCGTCGAGCCAGGAGAAGGCGCCCGCGGCGATCCGCGCCGCGACCTCGGCGCCGAAGCCGCCGGTCTCCTGAGCCTCGTGGACGATGAGTGCCCGGCCCGTCCTGCGCACCGAGGCGAAGACCGTCTCCTGGTCGAAGGGCACGAGGGTTCTCAGGTCGATCACCTCGGCCTCGACCCCCTCGGCGGCCAGGGCCTCGGCGGCGTCGAGGGCGGTCCAGGTGGTGGCGCCGTAGGCGACGAGGGTGAGGTCCCGGCCGGAGCGCACCACACGGGCCTCGCCGAGGCGCGCCACGTCGTCGCCTGCGGGCAGCGCCTCCTTGATCCGGCGGTAGAGGTACTTGTTCTCGAAGAAGAGGACCGGGTTCGGGTCCCGGATCGCCGCCTTGAGCAGCGCCCGGGCATCGGCCGCGCCGGCCGGGCAGACCACCTTGAGGCCCGCCACGTGGGTGAACCACCCCTCCGGGTTCTGGGAGTGGAACGGCCCCGCCCCCACGCCGCCACCCGAGGGCAGACGGAGGACCAGCGGGCAGGGCACCTCCCAGCGATAGTAGAGCTTGGCCGCCACGTTGACCACCTGGTTGAAGCCGCAGGTGATGAAGTCGGCGAACTGCATCTCCACGACCGGCTTCAGGCCCAGGAGCGAGGCGCCGACGGCGACGCCGATCGTGCCGCTCTCGGCGATGGGCGTGTCGACGACCCGCTCGGGCCAGCGCTCGTGGAGGCCCCGGGTGACCCGGAACGCGCCCTCGAAGGTGGCGATGTCCTGGCCCAGGAGGACGATGGACTCGTCCCGCTCCATCTCCTCGCCGAGGGCCCGGTGGATCGCCTCCACGTAGGTGACGGGCTCCCCTTCGGGGTCGGACGGGGGCTCGCCTTCGCCGCTCACCGCCGGCGCCGGGGCGAACACCGGCCGCCAGGCGGTCTCGGGCCGCGGCGGAGGGCCGGCCAGAGCGCGGTCGAGGACCCGCTCGACGAGCTCCTTCGCGCGCGTCTCGACGGCGGCCCGGGTCTCCGGGTCGAGAACCCCTTCCTCCTCCAGGCGTCGCGGGTAGGCGGGCACCGGGTCCTCGGCGAGGTACCGGGCCAGCTCCTCCTCGGGCACCACCTTGAGGGAGTCGTCCCCCTCGCTGTGGCCGCGCATGCGCCCCAGCATCGCCTCGATCAGGGTCGGCCCCTCGCCGGCGCGGGCCCGCGCCACCGCGCGGCCGACCGCCGCGGCCACCGCGTCCGGATCGTTGCCGTCCACCGTCTCGCCGGCCATGCCGTAGCCGGCGGCCCGGTCCGACAGGTGCTCGCTCGCGTACTGGAGCCGGGTCGGGGTGGAGAAGGCGTAGCGGTTGTTCTCGATCACCAGCACCAGCGGCAGCCGCCAGACGGCCGCCATGTTCAGGCCCTCGTGGAAGTCGCCGGTCGAGGTGCCGCCGTCTCCGATGAAGTTGAGGGCCACGCGGTCGCTGCCCGCGTGCTGGAAGGCGAAGGCGCAGCCGGCGGCCACCGGGATCATGGCGCCCAGGTGGCTGATCATCCCGGGATGGAGGATCCCCGCCTCGGGGTCGAGATAGCCGTAGTGGAACGAGCGCTCGACGCCGCGGGAGAAACCGTCGTCGCGGCCCAGGAGCTGACTCGCCAGGCGGTGGAGGATCTCCTCGGGCTCCGGCCGGCGACCGTCCGGCCGGTTCCAGAGCGGCCCCGGAGCGAGGCCGGGGAAAGTGCGCGCCGGATCGAGGTAGACGGCGAGGATCGCGCCCAGGTCCCGGTGCAGGGTGCAGAGGGCGTCGCCGGCCTCGAGGGCCAGCCCCGCCGGGACGGTGGTCGCTTCGTTGCCCACCTCGCTGTACCACTTGGTGACCCGGCCGGTGAGGAGCAGCGACTCGAACCGCGAGTCGAGCTCCCGGGTCAGGCACATCAGAGCGTAGCGCAGGAGTCGGGAGTCCCGCGGGTCGAGCCCCGCGGTCGATGGTTCGGCTTCGGTCAATGTCATCTGGGGAGGTGTGGGTCGGTGGTTGGGATCTCGCGGGCCGGAGGCTACCCCTTCTTCAGCTTGGCGAGTCGTTTCTCCAAGGCCTTGCGCTTCTTGTAGTCCGGGGCGACCTGGAGGAGGACCTTCAGGGCCAGCTCGGCCTGGGCCGCGTCCCCTTGCTCGAGGAACGTCTCGACCTGGGCCTCGCCCTGCTCGATCGAGCGGCGGCGCTCGGCCTCCCGCTCCAGTCGGGCGACGTCGGCCAGCAGCTCGGCGGGTCGCCGGTCGCCTGGCGAGGTGCGCTGGAGCTCGCCGGCCACCTCGCGCGCCCCGCGGTAGTCGCCCTGGTCGATCCGCTCCCGGAAGGCCTCGAGGTACGCCGCCACCTGTGCCTGGTCCCGGGCGCTCTCGCGCGCCTCCTCGAGCCGCGAGCGGTAGAGGTCGAGGGTCACCTTCGCCGCCCCCAGGTCGCCCAGGGTCTTGAGCTCCCGCTGCGCCTCCTCGATCTCCCCCTGGCCGATCAGCTCCTCGAGGCGGGCCCGGTGCGCCCCGAAGTCGGCGCTCTTCTCGTCGTCGCGCTCGGCGCCCTCGAGCTCGCGCGCAAAGCTCTTGGCCAGCTCCTCGTCGGTCTTCTGGAGCTGGGCCAGGCTCCGGCGTGCAGCCCGGAAGTCCGTCTCGCCGAGCGCTCGCCGGCCCTCCGCCAGGAGCTCTCCGGCCCGCTGATCCTGCGCCACTTCGTCTTCCAGCAGCCCGATCCAGCTCTCGAAGTCGGAGCGCCTGGGGTGGGTCGGGGCGAGCTCGATCAGGGTGTCGAAACCGAGGCGGGCGAGGGCGAGCTGCTTGTTCTGGATGTAGCGGGTGAGCATCGCCTCGGCTTCATCGAGGCGGCCACGCCGCTCGGCGCGCTTCTTCTCGACCTCCTCTTTCTTCTGGCGCTCGGCGAGCACGGCCTCCGCCTGGGCCAGGCGCTCCTTCAAATCCTCGAGGGAGCGCGCCCGCGGGGTCTCGGACTCGAGGCGGGCGATCAGCTCGCGGACCTCGTCGAGGCGGCCGTCGACCAGCAGGGCCTCGGCCTGGCCGATGGTCTTCGAGCCCTCCTCGACCCGCCGCGCGGCGCGCTCGATCTGGGCCAGGAGATCTTCCTTCTCCGCCTTGCTGAGCTCGCGGCTTCCGCGGTCGACCCGGCTGCTGGAGGCGCCCCCGGCCGGCTCGGCTACCGCCTCCGCCGCCTCGCGCGGCACTTCCTGGGTGGCGGAGCGCTCGAGGCGCCGGGCAACCCCTCGCAGGGCCTCGATGAACGCCACGGCATCCGGGTAGCGGTCGTCGCGCTCGCGCTGGAGAGCCTTGAGGACGACGCCCTCGAGCTCGCCCGGCACCGGCGCCATGGGGTTGCGGCCCGCGAGGGGCAGGGGATCCTCCGAGACGCGCTTGAAGATCGCCGCCTGGGGGGTCTCGGTCTCCCAGGGCCGCATGCCCGTGAGCATCTCGTAGAGCACCAGGGCCAGGGAGTAGAGGTCGGTCCGGTTGTCCAGGGTCTCGCCCTTGTGGAGGCCCGCCTGCTCGGGAGCACAGTAGAGGAGCTTGCCCATGAACATGCCGTCCTGGGTGACCTCGAGGTCGGGGTCGGGCTCCAGGTTCTTGGCGAGGCCCAGGTCGATGATCTTGAGCTGGAGCCGACCGCGGCCGTCGGTCCAGGTCATCAGGTTGTCGGGCGAGACGTCGCGGTGGATCATGCCCGCGCCATGGATGGCGTTCAGGCCGTCCAGCGCCTGCATGGCCAGGTCGATGGCGACGCGCAGCGGGAAGGGGCCGTCGCGGCGGAGGCGGGTGCCCACGTCCTCCCCCTCGATGTACTCCCACACCATGTAGAAGCTGCCGTCGTCGAAGCGCGAGTAGTCATACAGGATGGCCACGTGAGCATGCTTGATCTGGGTGGCGAAGCGCGCCTCGCGGAGGAAGCGCTTCTGGGCGTCGG
>CAZIIB010000225.1:0-2419 GCA_964539125.1 uncultured Thermoanaerobaculia bacterium
GGTGAGCTGGTGGGCGCTGTCGTCGGTGAGGTCGAAGGTCCAGACGTCCTGGGCATTGCCTCCGTGGTAGCGCTTCCAGGTCCGGAACTCGCGGCTCTTGGGCGTGTAGACGAGGGTCTTGCCGTCCGGCGAGAGCATGCCGCCACCGCCCCGTGGCACGCCCAGGGGCTTCTCCATGCCGCCGGCGAGCGGCACGACATAGGGGACCTCCAGGCGGTCGCTCCAGGCCAGCCGGTGGGCGAGAAAGACGACGTTCTGGCTGTCGGGCGTCCAGCCGAGCACCCGGTTGTCGACCCCGCCGCGCGGCGGCAGGGGGCCCACGTCGTTGTGGAAGGTGAGCTGCCGGGGCTCGCCGCCCTCGATGGGAATCACGTGGACCTGCGGCGTGCCGCTGTACTGGCCGGTGAAGGCGATCCACTTGCCGTCGGGCGAGATCTTCGGGAAGAGCTCGAGGCCGTCGTCGGAGGTCAGGCGCCGGGCGGTGCCGCCGTCGGCGCCCACCGTCCAGATGTCCCCGGCGTAGACGAAGGCGATCGTGTCGCCCTGGATGTCGGGGTAACGCAGGAGCCGAGTGAGGCCCGGGTCGGCCGGCGCCGTCTCGTCCTGGGCCGCGGCGGGGGCCGCGAAGGCGAGGACGGCGGCCAGCGCCACCAGCAGGGCGATGGACGAGAGGAGAGCGGAGCGGTGGAGCGAGCGCGAGATGTCCATGAGTCTTCCTTACGGGGGAGGCGTCGATCGGTTGCGCGGGGTGCGGTCGCGACGGGAGGGATCTTATCCCGCCGCCGTCTCGGGCTCTCGCCGCCTCTTTGTATCGTATACAATGTCGCAAGACTTGGAGCTCGACGGGGGGTCGCCATGGCCACGGGTCTGGAGAACATCGACCACGTCGTCGTCCTCATGTTGGAGAACCGGTCCTTCGACAACATGTTGGGCGACACCTTCGAACCGGGAGTACGACGGGTCAACTCGTTCTATCCCAGCTCCACCTCGGGGCACACCTTTCCGGTGCCCGCCTTCACCCTGCCGGGGCGGGAGTTCTTCCAGGCCTCGATTCCGACCCCGGACCCGGGCGAGTTCTTCCAGTACATGCACCAGCAGCTCTACGGGCTGCGCCACCCGCTGCCGGTCAACAAGCCGGTGCCGGGCAACGCCCCGGCCGGCCCCCTCGGCGAGATGGGGGGCTTCGTCCAGAACTACCTGCAGGTGCTCGGCGACTACCACTACTGGAAGTTCCTCCTGCCCTTCATCATGCACGGCTTCACGGCGGATCAGCTCCCGGTCACGACCGAGCTCGGGCGCTCGTTCGCCGTCGTCGACACCTACTTCGCCTCGGCGCCGTGCCAGACCATGCCGAACCGCTGCTTCGCGCAGCTCGGCACCGCGCAGGGCTTCGTCAACAACGACACCTACACCGGCAGCTACAACGACCACCGGAGCAACGCGCCCTATCTCGGCCGGACGATCTTCAACGACATCGACGACACCTCCGGGATCGACTGGCGGGTCTACTTCGGCGACTTCCCCCTCACCCTGTTGATGGCGGACACCTGGCTCGACTTCGTGTCGCACCACAAGTTCCACTTCTTCGACCACTTCGCCGAGGACGTCCAGAGCGGCACCCTGCCCGCCTACACCTGGATCGAGCCGGCCTATCAGCTCTTTCCCACCGACAACCACCCGCCGCACGACGTCAACCTGGGCGAGTACCTGCTCGCCGAGGTCTACAACACGTTGCGCTCCTGCCCGGAGGTCTGGGAGAAGACGCTCCTCGTCGTCACCTACGACGAGCACGGCGGCTGCTACGACCACGTCTTCCCGCCGCCGGCGGTGCCTCCGGAGCCGCCGGCGCCCGGCGCCGTCTTTGCCTTCGACCGCTACGGCGTCCGGCTGCCCACCCTCCTCGTCTCGCCCTACGTCGCGGCCGGCACGGTGGGCACGCCGGGCGCCTCGGGCCCCGACGCGCCGGTCTACGATCACACCTCGATCCTCGCCACCGTGCGCTCCCGCTTCGACGTCGCCCGTGGCCCGTTGAGCGCGCGCGAGGCGGCGGCGCACGACTTCTCCGCCTTCCTGACGCTGGAGCCCGGGCACCTCAACCAGGGGCCCGAGTCGGTCTCGGTGGGGATCTCGCGGGAGGAGCTCGAGATCCAGGCCGTGCTCGAGACGGTCAGCGGGCTCGGTCAGCTCATCTGGGAGTCGATTCACAAGATCCCGGCCACCCCGGAGGAGGCGGAGCGGGCGCTGGCGGACCTGCGGAGTCGCCGCTTCGACCGAACCCCGCCGCCCCGGCCGCCGACCGACGCCGAGCTGCTCCGCGATCTCCAGGGCGAGATCCGAAGGCTGTTCGGGCGCGTGCCGACGGGTCTGCTGCGCTTCGAGCAACGACCCGCCGAGTGAGGAGGCATCATGAGCTCACGAG
>CAZIIB010000225.1:2429-6451 GCA_964539125.1 uncultured Thermoanaerobaculia bacterium
CTGGGGGGGGCCATCGTGCTGTTGATGGGGCCCTTGCCGGCCCGGGGGAGCGAGAAGCATGCTTCGTGGGGCTACGACTGCCCCGAGGGGCCCCCGTTTCTCTGGGGCCGGCTCTCTCCGGAGTTCGCTCTCTGCGCCGAGGGCTCCACCCAGTCGCCCATCGACGTCAGCACCGCCGGAGCGCTCCAGCGGCCCCTTGCCCCGCTGGTGCCCAAGTACGGCTCGACGGGCCTCACCGCGACCAACAACGGCCACAGCGTCCAGGCGGACGTGCCCGCGGGCGCGGGCGAGCTGCGGGTGGGCGATGCAACCTACCGCTTGTCGCAGTTTCACTGGCACACGCCGAGTGAGCATTGGATCGACGGCAAGCGCTACCCCATGGAGCTTCATCTGGTGCACCGGGGGGACTCTGGCCTCCTGGTGGTGGGCGCCCTGGTGGTCGAGGGGCGCGCCAACCCCGAGATCGAGAAGATCTGGCGTTCCTTTCCCGAGCAGCCGGGCGACGAGGTGAAGGTGGCCGCCTTCGACCTTTCGCAGCTCCTGCCCGGAGACCTCCACTCCTACCGCTATCCCGGCTCCCTGACGACCCCGCCCTGTGACCAGGGCGTCCAGTGGATCGTCCTCGCCCAGCCGGTCGAGATGTCCCGCGCGCAGATCGAGAGGTTCCGCTCGGTCTTCTTCGCCACCGAGCGCTTCCCCGTCGGCAACGCCCGGCCGGTCCAGCCGCTCGAAGAGAGGGCGGTCGCGACCGACGTCGGGGCTCAGTGATCCCCGGCGGCCCGGCCGTCGTCGTCGTCGCGCAGGTGAGCCGCCAAGAAGGCCAGGACCTCCTCGCGCAGATCCCGGCCCGGGTAGCCGTAGCGCACCAAGAGGTGCGGGATCGGCAGGCTCGACCGGTCCCGGATGTCGGCCGAGATGGGGAAGAGCGACGGCACCGTCTCACAATGGACCCTCTGCCACAGCCAGCAGCGGTTGCGAAAATCGATCAGGTGATCGAGCACCACGACCCGGAACCAGGAGCTGATCCGAGCGAGAAGAAGCGCCACCGTCGAACCGCCGGAGTGGCCGATCATTCCCACCCGCCCGACGTCGACGGTGTCCAGCGAGCGCAGGTACTCCGCCATCAGGACGGCCTCGTAGACCCGCAGGCCGAGGAGGGTCGAGCCGTTGCGCAGGAGGAACCGGCCGGTCGCCTCCTCCCGGGGGCCGCAGCCGAAGAGGCGGAAGCTCGGCAGGGCGACGACGAAGCCCCGTTCGGCGAGCGTGCGGACCACGTACTGGCGGGCGAACCGGCGAGCACTGCTGCGGTGGCCGTGGAGCGCCAGGACCGCGGGAAACGGGCCGGCGCCGTCGGGGATGAGAACGACGCCACGGAACCTGCCCACCTCCGGGTCCCGGAGCTCGACCTCGCGCTCGACGAAGCCCCGCCTGCGGCGCTCGCCGACGACCGCCACCTCGAGGGGGCGCTCGGAGAGGCCCTGGAGCAGGAAGGCGATGTCGAGCCGCTCGGGGACCTCGCGCTCGAGCTCCTGGGCGGAGAGTCCTTTGGGAGCCGGCCGCGGCGCCTTGAACAGCGCCTCGATCTCGGCCTCGAGCTCCGACTTGGAGAGCGGCGCCCCGGGGCCCCGGTGGCGTTCGGCGAACCGCCGGTAGGCCTCGGCCGTGCAACGAGCTCCGCAGGCCGGTCCCGCCGGCGCGGCGAGCTCCACGACGTGGGCTCGCGCGCTCGTCTCTTCCGCCACCGCCGGCTGGACGAGCGCGGGCACGAGGAGGAGGCCCAGGCGGGGGAGGATGTTCTGTGCTCGTTTCCGCTGCATTTGCCCCACTCTGGAGGTTCTCACGATCTTCTCACGACCTCGCCTCTCCAGGGGCTCCGATCGTCGTAACATGGTAGTACGCCGTACCGGCTGCGGGGGCGCGAACGGTGGTGGGAGAGCGGCGCGTCCCGGTCGAGTCTCACCGCGGAGGGCGGTGGCGGCGGGTCTGCGAGTCGTGCCATGTCGAAACGCCTGCGCCTGAGCGCCCTCGGGGTCTTCTTCTCGCGGCGCCTGCTCGAGCGGGCCCGCCTCCTGCGGCGCGACGGGCTCATCGACCGAGCGCTCGACCCCGGGAAGCTGGTCTCGGGCGCGGTGGTCCAGGGGCTGGAGCCGTGAGGCGCTTTCCCCCGCCCCTGCGCTGGTCGGTGCCCGCGATTCTCCTCGCCGCGGGAGGTCTCGTCCTGGCCGTCTCCCACGAGCTCGACGTGCGCTACTTCAAGGTGCTGGGCGAGGAAGGGGCGCTCGCCGACGCGCGCCTGACCGCCACCCGGACCGCCGGGGAGGTCGAGCGCTCGTTCCGGCGAGGGCAGCCGAACGGCGCTCGCGACGCCCTGGACGCGGCGAACGGGGACCGGCAGCTCCGCGTGGCCCTGCTGGTCGACTCCGGCCTGCGCATCCTGTTCGCCACGGACTACCCCGCCGAAGGCCGTCCGCTGGCCGCCACGTCCTACGCCCGGTATCGGAACCTGGTGCGCACGACCATGGGGGCGGGGCGCGAGAGCGTCGAGCTCGACCGCGACCGGAGCCGAGTCGCGGTCGCCGTGCCGGTGGCCCTCGGCGCGCGCGCGGGCGAGATCCTCCCCGTCCGCCACGGCGTGGCCCTGCTGGTCTTCGACGCCTCGCGCCAGCTCGAGCTCGCCCGCAGCAACGCCCTGCGCTTCACCCGCGATCTGGCTCTTCTCCTGGGAGGTCTCACCGTGCTGCTCTGGATCCTCCTCGATCGCCTGGTGACCCGGCGGGCGTCGCGACTGGTGGAGGTCACCCACCGCATCTCGGAGGGCGACTTCGCCGCGCGCTCCAGGACCGAAGGCAGCGACGAGCTCGCCCAGCTCGGCCGCGCCATCGACTGGATGGCCGCCTCCCTGGGCGAGACGACCGCCGAGCTGGCGGCGAGCGAGCGGCGCTTCCGCCAGCTCATCGAGCACGGCACCGACGTGATCGCCGTGGTCAACCGGGACGGGCAGGTCCTCTACGTCAGCCCGTCGGTCGAGCGCGTCCTCGGGCGCACCCCGGGCGAGCTCACCGGATCGAGCCTGCTCGAAGTCGTCCACCGCGAGGACCGGGACGGCCTCGAAGCGGCGCTCCGCGAGGGCCTGGAGGGCACCGCCACGTCGTACCGGATCGACGTGCGGTGCCTCGCGGCCGACGGCAAGGAGCGGACGCTCGAGATCACGGCCTATGCACCCCCCGAGCTCGCCCGACAGGGCCAGATGGTGATCAACGGGCGCGACGTCACCGCCTGGATCACCCTCGAGCAGCAGCTCCGGGAGGCCCAGAAGATGGAGGCGATCGGTCGCCTGGCCGGTGGCGTGGCCCACGACTTCAACAACCTCCTGACCGCGATACTGAGCTACTGCGACCTGATCGCCGCGCGCCTCGCGCCGGGCTCGCGCGAAGGCGCGCAGGTCGGCGAGATCCGCGGCGCGGCCGAGCGCGCGGCCGAGCTCACGCGGCAGCTCCTCGCCTTCGGCCGGCGCCAGATGCTCCAGCCGACCGTCGTCGACCTCAACTCGATGGTCTCCCAGATGCTCCTCATGATCGAGCGTTTGCTCGGCGGGGGCATCGAGGTCCTCCTGGAGCTGGGCGACGGCCCGATCCCCATCCGGGCCGATCGCCCGCGGCTCGAGCAGGTGATCGTGAACCTCGTGGCCAACGCCCGCGACGCCATGGCCGGCGGCGGCTCGCTGACCCTGCGCACGAACCGGCTCGACCTGGGCGCCGAGGAGGCGGCCGAGCTGGGCGTCGAGCCGGGGCCCTACGGCGAGCTCACCGTCGCCGACACCGGCACCGGCATGCCGCCCGAGGTCCAGGATCGGATCTTCGAGCCCTTCTACACCACCAAGGCGGTGGGCAAGGGCACCGGCCTCGGTCTGGCCTCGGTGGTGGGCACGGTCGAGCAGAGCGGCGGCCACATCCGGGTGGAGAGCGAGGTCGGCCGGGGCACGCGCATCCGAATCCTCCTGCCCCAGGCCGACGAGGCCTTTC
>CAZIIB010000226.1:0-6438 GCA_964539125.1 uncultured Thermoanaerobaculia bacterium
GCTGCACGGTCGCCTGAAGCTTGAGGGCTTCGCGGCCGTCGCCCAGGTCGAGCTCGTACTTCCCGGCCTCCCAGTGCCGCGACGGGTAGTAGAGGGCGTCGTGGGCGAGGCGGCGGAAGCGGGGCTCGCGGCGCAGCCGCTCCTGCATCGCCTGGCCCTCGAGGACGATCTCCACCGCCACCTGGATCATCAGGTCGCACAGGTTCGCCCGGCTCCGCCACTCGCCGGGCGCCTGGACGAAGTAGCCGTCCTGGTCGCGCAGGCGGGTGAGCTCGCGGCGCAGGTCGATGGGGTGCATCTTCGCCTGGTGGAGGAGGACGTAGGGCAGGATGCGCAGATCCTCGACCTCGTCGCTCGAGACCGGCTCCTCGGTAGGCGCCAGGCGGCCGTCGCCCGTCCCGGAGGAGCCGGCGCCCCGTCGCGTCACCGGGCCGGTGAGCGCCACGATCCGCCGCAGGAACCGGTGCAGGTCCCGATGGTCGAAGACGATGAACAGGTCGTGGGTGAAGTAGGTGTACTCGATCGGGTAGGGCCGCGCCCGCGTGCGCTCGCGCATCTCCTCGAAGTACGAGCGGTCCGAGAGGAAGCAGAAGAAGGCGCGCTCGGCGACCAGCTTCTTGAGCCGCTTGACGAGCGACGTGATCCGCGACGACAGGCTCGACCTTGTCGAGCTCGTCGACGATGAAGAGCGGCACCAGGCCGGCGTCGAGGCAGCGCTCCACGAGCACCGGGATCTCCCGGTCGAGGGTCGCCACCGTGAGGTCGCGGACGAACTTCGAGTCCTCGGTGACCGTGCGCCGGCGCGAGCGCGACGCCGAGACCTTGAACACCGCGGCGGCGCCGAGGGCGGCGATCACTCCGGAGAGGGCGGCCAGGGGGCCGCCGCTCCCGGCCGTGAAGGCGCCGGTGCCCGCCAGGCCGCCGGTCAGGAGCGCCGCCAGCGGCGAGAGGAGGTCCTTGCCCTGGCTGCTCGCGGCGGCGCTCGCCTCGGCCTCCCGCTTCGCCTCGTCCTTGCGCTCCTGCTCGCTGGTGAAGCTGCCCGAGATCCGCCGGTACAGCTCGCAGGCGCTCGACAGGGCGACCAGCTCGCGCAGGCCCTGGTCCGGGCGCTCGGCGGCGATCTCCGGCCCCGGCGCGAAGAGCACACCGTCGCCGAGGAGCCCGGCCTGGGCCCAGATCTGACGCAGGCGGGCGGGCTCGGGACAGCGGTCGAGCTCCACCTCGAGCTGGGCCGCGAGCTCGGCCAGGGCCGGGTCGACCCGGGCACCGGCGCGGACCGGGGCGGCGTAGACGGCCTCCCGGAAGCGGCTCGTCACCTCCCGCGCGAGGGAGCGGTAGAGCTCGAGGGTGATCTGGATCAGGGCGTTCTCGGTCTCGTCCTTGGAGAGGGCGCCCGGCGGCGGGCGGTCGTCCTTCCCGGCGTCGGCCGGGGGTTGGCCGCCGTCGGCCGGAGGTTCGCCGCCGCCAGCGGCCGCCTTCCCCGGTTTCGGGGCCGCCGGGATCTCCTCGCCGGCGGGCGTGCGGAAGACGTCGGGCAGCAGGTTGGGACCGTGGAGGAAGACCGGCAGGACGCGGCGGGCCGGGTGTGGGGAGAGGTCGCGGAGCTCCTGGCAGACGTGGAGCACGAGGGTGGTCTTGCCGGAGCCGCGGTGGCCGGCGATCAGAAACGAGCGCCCGCGTACCTCGCCTAGGATGTAGCGGCGGGCCTCCTGCTTGAGCAGCCGGTAGGCGTCGGACTCGATCAGGATGATGGCGCCCGGCCCGGTACCGAACGACGTGGTGGAGCGGCTGAAGGGCTCGACCGTCTCGCGGATGCGGATCGGCACGCCGTCGGCCCTCAGCTCCCGCCCGGGGGTTCGGCCTGGGCGGCGTCGCCGGCCGACTCGTCGCCGGTCGCGGCGTCCTTTCCGGCTCCGGCGGCCGGAGCGCTCTCGGCCGCGGGCTTGTTCGCGGGCGGTCTCGCCGACACCTTGGTCTCCTGCGGAGTCTCCACCGCCGGAACGCCGCTCCAGGCCCGGAACTCCTCAGAGCCCACGATCCGGTGGGCCAGGAAGCCGAACAGGCCGGCGAGGAAGAGGGCGCCCAGGAAGTAGACCAGGGCGGGGGAGAGGCGCCAGCCGCCGAGGCCGCCGCCCAGCCCGCCCCAGCTCGACTCGACGCTCGGCGGGCCGCCGCCGGCGGTCTCGGTGAAGGCGAGGAAGAAGAGGGCCAGGGCGGCGCCCAGAAGGAGGGCGAGAAGCAACCCGAAGAGGAGGGCCGCGGCCCGCAGGCCCGCCGGCGTCGCCGTGTCGGCCGTTAGCCAGAAGACTAGGGCGCAGAGGACGGCGGGGAGCGCGGCCAGCCCAGCCGCGGTCCAGAGCGCCCAGCGTGGCAGGAGCGACGAGCCCATGCGGAAGTCCTTCCTCGACGAAGGCTCGAAGATAACAGACTCGGACGCCGTTCCGGCCGGGGCCGCGCTACTCCGCCCGGAGCGCCTCGGTCGGCGGGACCGACGCCGCGCGCCAGGCGGGGAGGAGGCAGGCCACGAGGGCGACGGCGAGGAGCACGACCGGGGCGGCCGCGAACGCCACGGCGTCGAAGGGGGTCACGCCGAAAAGCAGGCTCGCCAGGAGCCGCGCCAACGCCGCCGCGCCGCCGAGCCCGAGCACCAGTCCGGCCGCGGTCACCAGGAGGCCCTGGCGCAGGACGAGGGCGACGATCGCACCCCGGTCGGCGCCGAGAGCGCCCCGCACCCCCATCTCCCGCCGCCGCCGGGCGACGTTGTAGGAGAGCACGCCGAACAGCCCGGTGGCCGCCAGGGCGAGGGCCAGGAAGGCGAGGCTCGCGAGGGTGGCGGCGGCGAAGCGGGGCTGGCTGACCGAGGCCGACACCCGGCTCGCGAGGGTGGCGACGTCGAGGCCCGCCGCAGGCGCCACCTCGGCCGCCACCGAGCGCAGCGCCGGGATGACCGCGCCCGGGTCCCCCGCGGTCCGCACCACCAGGAAGAACCACGCCGGCATCTTGGGCCGGGGCAGGGTGTAGACCGCGCTCCGGGCCTCGCCGTCGAGACCGTCGTGCAGGACGTTGCCGACCACCCCGACGATCTCCGTGGGCCGCGCGTGCTCCTCGTCGTCTCCCTCCTCGAACCGGCGCCCCACGACCGGACGTCCGTCGTTCAGGTAGGAGCGGACGAACTCCTCGTTCACCAGCATCGGCCGCACCCCGGCGCTCAGATCCTCCGGGACGAAGAGACGCCCTGCGACGAGCCGCAACGAGAGCGCTTCCGCGTAGCCGGGGCTCACGGCGTAGGAGATCGCGCGGGCGGTGACGGGCTGGCCGCCGGTCACGGAGGCCGGCAAGGTGAACTGCCGGACCGCCGTGGCGTTTCCCAGCGGCGCCATGTTGGCGACCCCGGCGGCCTCGACGCCCGGCAAGCCATCCATCCGGTCCACCAGATCGAGGGCGAGTTGCCGGTTCCCTTCGGTCTCGGACTGTCCACCCAGGTCGACCTGCGCCACCAGCACGTGGCCCGGGTCGTAGCCCGGGTCCACCGCCATCAGCTCGGTGTAGCTCCGGATCAGCAGGCCCGCGCCCACCAGGAGCATCACGGAGAGCGCCGCCTCCGCCACGAGGAGCCCCCCGCCCAGGCGCATCGAGCGCGCCCCGGTGGCGCCGCCGGTACCGTCGCGCAGCGCCGGGAGCGGGTCCCGGCGCGCGGCGCGGAGAGCCGGGAGCAGCCCCGCCAGGAGCGCGGTGGCGAGGGTGGCCAGGATCGCGAAGGCGAGCACCCGGCCGTCGAGCCGCACGGCGTCGAGGCGCGGGAAGTCCGCCGGCGCCAGCCGTGGCAGCGCCGCGAGGAGCCCGCTGCAAAGCCCCAGGCCCAGGAGGCCGCCGAGGCCCGAGAGCACCAGGGCCTCGATCATCACCTGGCGGACCACCCGGTAGCGGCCGGCGCCGAGGGCGGTGCGCACCGCGAGCTCGCGGGAGCGGGCGACGCCGCGCGAGAGCAGGAGGTTGGCCACGTTGGCGCAGCAGATCAGCAGGACGAAGCCGACGCCCACCGAGAGCACCAGGAGCGCCGGCCGCACCCGCCCGGTCATCTCCTCGAGGAGCGTGTGGACACGTACCTCCACCGGTCCGCCCTTGCCGAAGATCGCGTCGACGATCGGCGGCTGCTTCACGCTGCGTGCGGCGGCCGTTCCCTCGGCCGCGGCCTGGGCGGGGCTCACGCCCGGGCGCAGACGCGCGATCGCGCCGAAAAAGCGGACCGAGTTGCCCTCCCCCGCGGGCGGCATCGCGTACGGGGTCCAGAGCCGCACCTCCCGGTCCGGGAAGTAGAAGCCGGGTGCGGCGACCCCGACGATCCGGTGCGCCACGCCGTCGAGGATCAGGGTTCCGCCCAGGGCGGCGGACGGATCGCCGCCGAAGCGCTCTCGGCAGAGGCCGTCGGAGATCACCGCCACCGGCGCCACCCCTTCGCGGGCGTCGTCCGCCACCAGCAGACGCCCCGCCGCCGGCCGCGCCCGCAGCAGGCGGAAGAGCGAAGGCGAAACGGAGGCGGTGGCAACGCGCACCGCCCGGTCGCCGCTCGTGTCGACGACCGTGCCGCGGCTGAAGGCGGCGATCCCTTCCACGGTGGTGGCGTGGGGGCTCCAGGCATCGTAGGTGTGGTCGGTCAGGAGCGACCCTCGGAAGGCCGCCGTGGCGCCGGGATGCACCTCCGCCAGGCGCACGAGCCGGTCCGCTCCGGGGTACGGCAGGGGGCGCGCGAGGACCCCGTAGGCGACGGAGAAGAGCGCCGTGTTGGCGCCCAGTCCGAGGGCCAGCGACAGGAGAGCCGCCAGCGAGAGAGCTTTCTGCTGCCGCAGGGTGCGCAGCGCGAGCCGAACGTCTTGCCAGAAGCCGTGCATGAAGCCGAGCATAAACCACCGGAGGCCTCGCGCTCCCGACCCCTCCCCGTCTTGCCCCCCGGCCGGTCTCGCCGTACCATCGGGCTTCCGTCATGGTCGAAGCCACCGGAGCCGCCGTCATCGCACCCACCCCACGCGCCGGCTCCGCGCCCGCGCGCTGGCTCCAGGTGGTCGGGATCCTCGCCGGACTGGTCCTGGGCGGCGTGTTCCTGTTCGCGGCATGGGCCAAGGCGATCGATCCGGCGGCCTTCGTCGCCGAGGTCGAAGCCCGCGGCCTCGGTGTTCTGGGGGGCGGTGCGCCGGTCGCCTACGTCGCCCTGGCGCTCGAGGCCGGCCTCGGGACGCTCCTCCTGCTCGGCGTGCGCCGGCTCTGGGTGCTGGTACCGGCCGCTCTTCTCGTCGCCTTCTTCACGTTCCTGACCGGCCAGGACTACTACCGGGCCGCCCACGGGCTCCAGCCCGCGTCGGCCTCCTGCGGCTGCTTCGGCAACCTGGTGTTGCGCAGCCCCGCCCAGGCGTTCTGGCAGGACCTCCTGCTCCTCGTGCCGCCCCTGGTCCTGGCTTTCCTGGGCCGGCGCCCGGGTGCCCGAAGGGTGCCGCCGGTGCGCACCGCCGCCGGGCTTCTGGTCGCCGCCGGCGCCGTGCTTCTGGCGTGGAAGGCTCCGGAGCTGCCGCTCGACGACTGGGCGACCCGCTTGTCGCCCGGGGTCGAGGTGTCGGCGCTCTGTGTCGGCGAAGGGACGGGCCGGAGCTGCCTGGAATCGGCCGTGCCCGAGCTCGGCGAGGGCGAGCACCTGGTGATCCTGGCGGACCTGAACGAGTCCTTCGGGAAGAAGGTGGACCGGATCAACGGTTACCTCGATCGTCGGGTGCTCGAGCCCGCCGCGCCTCAGGTCTTCGTGGTGACCACCGCCAACCGGGAGCAGCGCCAGGCGTTCTTCTGGCAGTGGGGGCCGGGCTTCGATCTCCGCGAGATCCCGGAGCCGCTCATGAAACCCCTGGTCCGGCGCCTGCCCCGCTCCTTTCTGGTGAAGGACGGCGAGGTCCGCGAGACCTGGGACGGCTTGCCTCCCTTCGAGCGCTGGGCCGCCGCGGGGAGCGACGCACAACCCGCCGATGGAACCGAGTGACCGCTGACAACCTCCGGAGAGATCCGATGCCGACTCCTCGACCGACGTCTTCCGCCTCCACCTCGGCTCCGGGCCGCCGCCCGGTGCCCCGGGCCGTGGCGCTCCTGGTCTGCCTGACCTGCCTGCTGGGGCTCGCCGCACCGCCGCTCGCGGCCCAGTCGGCGACCGACCCCTTCCTCCAGGGCTTCCAGCCCATCGGCACCTACGCCTTGTCGATCGACGGCAAGAAGGACCCCGGCGCCGAGATCTACCAGTCGGATCGGGCCCGGGCGTTTCTTCTCCTGGGCTCGAAGGTCGAGCAGCCGCTCCTGGTCGACTTGCGCAGCCGTCAGGTGGAGGCGGTGGGGATCATGAGCCTCGCCAAGCGCTCCGATGGCACCATCGACATCCTGGCCGACGCCGCGGTCACGCCGCGGGGG
>CAZIIB010000227.1:0-6421 GCA_964539125.1 uncultured Thermoanaerobaculia bacterium
ACTGGCTGACCCTCGTCGTCGCTCTCGCCTGCTTCGACGACGGCTTCTGGGCGGCCCTCGCCCCCGGGCGCCTGCGTGAGTTGATCCGGCGCCTCGCCTCCCGGGCCCGGCCGCCCTCGCGCCTCGGCCGCGGGGTCGTCTGGGCCTACGCCGCGCTGGTGGCCTACCTGAGCATCGGCCCGGTCACCAACATGCTCTCACCCGCCCAGGCCATGAACGCCTCCTTCGAGCCGCTGCACCTGGTGAACACCTACGGCGCTTTCGGCAGCGTGGGCAAGGTGCGCGACGAGCTGATCGTCTCGGGCAGCGACGCCGAGGATCCGGGCCCCGGGGACTGGCGCGAGTATGAGTTTCCGTGCAAGCCGGGAGCGGTCGACCGCCGGCCGTGCGTCTGCTCGCCGTACCAGTACCGCATGGCCTGGCAGCTCTGGTTCGCGGCCATGTCGGAGCCGGCGGCGGAGCCGTGGCTCCTCCACTACGTGGCCATGCTCCTGGCCGGCCGGCCCGAGGCCCTGGCGCTGGTCGAGACCAACCCCTTCCCCGACCACCCGCCGCGCTGGATCAAGATCGACCTCTACCGCTATCGGTTCGCCCGATCCGCTCGGCCCGGAGATCCGAGCGGCGCGTGGTGGGTCCGCCAGCGGCTCATCACGTGGCTGCCGCCGGTCTCCCGGGACGACCCGGAGCTGGTGGCCATCGGCCGGGCGCTCGGCTGGAGATGAGGGGAAGCCACTGGAGATGGGGGGAAGCCATGGGAAGGCGCTAGACTCGGCGAGACACACCGCCCTGCCGTCGAATCGACCGAGGAGGCTGCCATGCCAGAGGTCCTCGCCCCGTCTCGCTCTTGCCTCGCCCTCTTGCTCCTGCTTTTCGCGTCGTGGGGGGCGAGCGCCGCGGAGCCCGCGCCCGCCGCCGGCGACTCGCTGCCCGCCGGCGTCCACCGGGTGACCTCGGTCGAGGGGATCACCGAGTACCGCCTCGACAACGGGCTCCGGGTGCTCCTCTTCCCCGATCCCTCGAAGCCCACCATGACCGTCAACGTCACCTACCTGGCGGGCTCGAAGAACGAGGGATACGGCGAGACCGGGATGGCCCACCTGCTCGAGCACCTCATGTTCAAGGGCAGCCCCCGCCACCGCAACATCCCCAAGGAGATGACCGACCACGGCGCGCGCCCCAACGGCTCCACCTGGTTCGACCGCACCAACTATTACGAGACCTTCCCAGCCAGCGAGGAGAACCTGGATTGGGCCCTCGACCTCGAGGCCGACCGCATGGCCCACAGCTTCATCGCCCAGGCCGACCTGGACTCGGAGATGACCGTGGTGCGCAACGAGCTCGAGATGGCCGAGAACGACCCGGAGCACGTGCTCCAGGAGCGCATGCGCTCCGCCGCCTACCTGTGGCACGCGTACGGCAAGTCGCCGATCGGGGACCGCTCCGACGTCGAGCACGTGCCGATCGCGAACCTCCAGGCCTTCTACCGCAAGTACTACCAGCCCGACGACGCGGTCCTGGTGGTGGCGGGCAAGATCGACTCGGCGACCGCTCTGTCCCGGGTCGCCGAGACGTTCGGCGCCATCCCTCGCCCGGCGCGCGCCCTGCCGACGGTCTGGACCCGGGAGCCGGCCCAGGACGGCGAGCGCCTGATCACCTTGCGGCGGGTCGGCGACGTCCAGGCCGTGGGCGCCCTCTACCACGTGCCGGCCGGCTCCGATCCAGACTTCGCCGCCGTCCAGGTGCTCGTGTCGATCCTCGGAAACACCCCGTCCGGGCGCCTCTACAAGACCCTGGTCGAAACCGGGAAGGCCTCGAACGTCGGCGGCTTCGCCTTCCAGCTCGCCCAGCCGGGCTTCGTCATCTTCGGGGCGGAGGTACGCCGCGGGCTCTCCGCCCGGGAGGCCCTCGACGCCCTCTTGGAGGAGACGGAATCCGGCCTCGCCGCGCACCCGGTCACCGACGAGGAGGTGGAGCGGGCGCGCCGGGACCTCCTTCGGCGGTGGCAGACGACCTTGCGCGACTCCGAGCGCGCCGCCCGTGCCCTGTCGAATTGGGAGGCCCTGGGGGACTGGCGGCTGATGTTCCTCGACCGAGACCGGCTGCAGAAGGTGACGGCGGCGGACGTCCAGCGGGTGGCCGCCGCCTACCTCCGCCGCGAGAACCGGACCGCGGGCCTCTACCTGCCCACCGACAAACCGGTCCGGGTCTCGGTGCCGCCCGCCCCGGACGTAGCCGCCATGGTCGCGGGCTACACCGGCCACCAGGCCCTCGCCGCCGGCGAGGAGCTCGACACCACGCCCGCCGCGATCGAGGCCCGCACCCAGAGGCGGACCGTCGAGCCGGGGATGGATCTGGTGATGGTGCCCAAGAAGACTCGCGGCGACGTCGTCCAGGTCGTGGTCTCTCTCGACCTGGGCGAGCTCGAGGCCCTCGAAGGGCGCCGCCGGGTCGGGGAGCTGACCGCCCGCATGCTCCAGCGCGGCACCGCCGAGCGCACCCGTCAGCAGATCGACGACGACCTCGACCGCTTCCAGGCCCAGCAGAGACTCTTCGGCGGCGCCACCTCGGTCCAGGTGCGCCTGGAGGTGCCCCGCGCGCACCTCGCCGAAACGCTCCGCCTGGTCGCCGAGGAGCTCCGGGAGCCGTCCTTCCCGGCGGACGAGCTCGCTCGCCTGAAGCAGGAGGAGCTGACGACGCTCGAAGGCCAACGGCAGAACCCCTTCCAGCTCGGGTACGAGACGCTCTTGCGCGAGCTCCGCGACTACCCGCCCGACGATCCGCGCCACGTGGCCTCGACGGAAGAAGACATCGACACGACTCGGGCGGTGACCCGGGACGACGTGCGACGCTTCTACGCGGACTTCTACGGCGCCTCGTCCGCCCGCCTGGTGGCGGTGGGCTCCTTCGATCCCGACGAGCTCGCCACGGAGGCCGAGGAGCTGTTCGCGGGTTGGGCGAGCGAGGTCCCCTTCCGGCGAATCCCTTCCCCCTTCCAGCAGCACGCCGCGACCCGGAAGATCCTGGAGACGCCGGACAAGGCGAGCGCCGTGTTCGTCGCCGGCATGACCATGGCGGTACAGGACACCGACCCGGACTATCCGGCGCTCGTCCTGGGAAACTTCATGACCGGCGGTGGGTTCCTCAGCTCCCGGATCGTCACGCGCTTGCGCCAGCAGGAGGGGCTTTCCTACGGCTCCGGCACCTCGTTCTTCGCCAGCCCGTGGGAGCCCGACGCCACCTTCCTGAGCTACGCGATCTACGCGCCGCAAAACGCCCAGCGCCTGGAGTCGGCCTTCAAGGAGGAGATGAAGAAGATCCTCGCCGACGGATTCACCGCCGACGAGGTGGCCGCGGCCAAGGAGGGCTGGCTCCAACAGCGCCGGGTCTCCCGCTCCGAGGAGCGAGAGCTGGCGGCGCGGCTGGCCACCCTGGACCAGGAACACCGCAACCTCTCGTGGGACCAGAAGCTCGAGGACGCCGTCGCCGGGTTGACGCCCGCCCGGGTGCTCGCGGCCATGCGGCGGCACCTGAACCTGGACGATCTGTCGGTGGTCGAGGCCGGGGACTTCGCCGGCGCGAAGGGCGACGAGACCGAGGCCGGCGGGAGCGCGGTGCCCTGACCGCCGGCGCCGCTACTTCCGGGGCGCCACGATCCCGTCGAGAAGAGCCGGCTTCCCTGCCTGCCTCTCGAGGTGCGGGTAGCGCAGGCCCCCGTGGTAGTCGACGTCGAAGGTCCGGTAGACGTCCTGGTCCTCGACCAGCAGCTCGATGGGCTTCGACCCCTTCGCCGCCGCTTCGATCGCCGCCTTCAACGCCTCGGGGCTGAAGTCCCGTCCGTCGACGGCGACCAGGTCCATGCCGGGGGCGACGCCGGCCTGGAAGGCCGGCCCGTGCCAGAGCACGTCCTCGATCTCGCCGGAGCTCTTCCGATGGGTCCCCACCACCAGCCCGATCGAGTCCTCGAGGTCGATCCGCTTGCGCCGCTTCTCGTTCGCCGTCTCGTAGCCGGAGGGCTCGGCGGTGTAAACCAGCCGGTAGCCGCCGCGCTCGATCCCACCGAAGGGCGCGTGCTCCCCTGCGGCAAGAGCCTGACACTTCGTCTGCCCTGGCGATGAGGTAACCGGACACCTGCCCCTGGAGCGAAGCGGAAGGAGCAGGTGTCCGGTCGACCGGCTGGTTGGGCGAGGATGCTGGCAGGGAAGGTGCTGGTGCTCCCGCCTCTTCGCGTCAGCCCTTTCATTTGGGCAAGCGCACTTGCCAGCCCCTGAAGCTCCTATTCTTGGGAAAACGTCAATGTACCGAGGCTCATTGTCTCCACTACTCCCTCGTTGTTGACGTAGGAGCGTGCACCCTCCATCAGGAGGGTGTCGTTTACCTGGTAAGCACCCGTCCAGGTATCATAAATGCAGTAGGGCCGCCCTTCAGGGCGATTGGTGGCGAAGAAGCTTATGCTGAAGGGAGGCGTGCCGCTCTTACCTTGATTATCGCTAACCCAGGAGTAATGTCCGATCTGATCTTCTGCCTTGAAACCGCCATCAGGGCTGTACGTCGTTTCATAAGTGTATTCGATCTGGCCATTATTGGGGTCAGCTTTGGCAATATCGACCTTGAAGTTGTTGTCTTCGGAGACGTAGGTTCCGTACCGAGGCACGCTTTCAGTAGACATTGTGTTTTTCTCCTTGAGTTGATGAATAGGGACGAGGAGTCACCGCTTCGTTGGCGAATGGATTGCTCGTCCGGGCCATCGAGCCCACAGAAGGCCGAAAGACCACGTGTCTCTCTAAGTCTTGTGAGCCGCTAATCTATCTTGCACTTTCGTTCTTAGTCCGGTGCACCTCCTTTCCTCGGCGGCCGAACCATCGAGTCGATGGGCAGAAAGCCACTCATTCCAGGGCGGGACTCCGAGGCATTGCGCGGCGCGCTCGAGACCACCTGTCAGGTGAGAGAGACGACCTGTCCGTATCTCCTACCCTGACTCGACGACATCTTGACCGACCGTGTCATCCGTTCTCCCTTCAAGTTGCTCTCCTCGTTCTTCACCCCTACCATCGCGATCCATCGCCGGGAGAAGACATCGAATTGGAGATTTCTTCCGCAGGCGGGCCCGGGGATCGGGCGAGGCCGTTCCCGGCGGAGGGCAAGAGAGATCGAGCCGCCTTGCGGCGGCTCGGGGAAGGTGGGGCGGGGAATGCGGCGCCGGGGGGCGCCGGGAGGTGGGCTACTCGCTGCCGTCGTCGTAGATCTTGGGCTCGTCCCAGCTCCCGTCCACGGCCAGTTGGTACTTGAGCAATCCCGCCGCCTGCGTGAGATCGACCGTCACGGTCGGGGGACTGCCCGCCTCGTCCTTATTGAGCGTGATCCCGCTCTCAGGCTCGACGTACCAGGGGTTTTGATCTCTCTCCGGGAACACTGCGTTGATCGAGCCGATCTGAAAGCCCGTGAAGGTCGGGCCGCTGGGAAAGCCCAGTCGAAACTGGACGATCCTCTTCTTGACCGGAGGATGGATGCTCCCACCATACCCCACCTGCCAGCCGGTCGAGCTGGCGGTGCAGCAGTAGGAAAACTGAGGGTTCGTGTTGATGTCGAAGACGGTCAGGACGATCGTGCAGTTGATATCGGACATGGTCGTGCTCCTTTCGTCAGGAGGCCGAAAGGCCCCCGTTCTCGGGGCGGCCCTCGCAGGTTCTCTCGCAATGCCCGACGGAATGAGGACATCGAGAATCAGGAGGTCTCGCGCTCTGCCCGCGGCAAGCCTCCGCAGAGGCCGTCGAGCCCGAGGGGCGAGTAGCCCAGGGCGCTCAGCGCCTTCTCCTCTGGCCGTGCCTCGTCCGGGCGGCCGAGGCAGCGCAGCGCGATCACCCACGGCGCCAGGACGCGGCCGTCTCTCCCACCCCGTGCGAACGGTTCGATGGCCGCCGTGGCCCGCTGGAAATCGGCCGTAGCGGCGGGTCGCGAGTCTTCGAGAGTGCCGAGCAGAAGATAGCTCTGGCTCAACCAGCGATGCACCTCTCGATCCGTGGGCCGGGAAGCCGCCAGCCCTTCGAGGATCTTCACGGCGCTCAGGAGGTGGGCGCGTGCAGGCTCGCCCCGGGCTCTTTCCAGCAGCGCCAGGTGATAGAGGCCGACGGCCTGGGTGCGGCGCCAGGCGTGAGGGGCGTCATCGCGGGCGAGGAGCTCGTCGATCAGCCGCCGTTCGCGCGCCCAGGCCGCGGCCGCCGCCGCCAGGTCGCCCCGGGCGAAGGCCACCCTGCCGAGGTGGAGGTAGCTCCAGGCGAGCTTGAAGCACCAGGATGCGTTGCTCGGATCGTGCGCCACCAGCTTGGTGAAGATGGCGCGCGCCTGTTCGAATTGATCCCCGGCCGCCGACCAGCTCCCGAGCATCGAGAGCTGGATGCCCAAGCGGCTGTGGCTGGTGCCCATG
>CAZIIB010000228.1:0-6411 GCA_964539125.1 uncultured Thermoanaerobaculia bacterium
GAGATCGTCGGGTCCGGCGTCAGCTTCGAGACCGGTGGCCACAAGTACCAGCTCGAGGAGCGCGAGTCGCTCGTCGGACCGCACAAGGCGTCCGAGCTGACCGCCTACGATCCGGCCTACGCCCGAGGAGCGGCCGCGTACGAACCGAACCCCACCCTGGTCTCCCAGCTCGACAAGGAGAGCCAACCCGTCCGCGTCCAGGTCTTCTTCAACTCGAAGTGCAGCCACTGCCGCCTGATGGTGCCGCGGATCATCAAGGTCCAGGAGACGCTGGACAACCCCAAGATCACCTTCGACTACTACGGCGTGCCGGACTCCTTCAAGGATCCGGAGCTCGAGAAGAAAGCCGTCCACGGGACGCCCACGGGCATCATCTACGTGCGGGGCAAGGAGGTGGGGCGGATCGTCGGCGAGCAGTGGAAGATCCCGGAGCTGGCCCTCTCCAACGTGCTCCTCAACGGCAGCCCGGCTTCGTAGGAGCGCGTCCCTCCAGCAGGACCTCCAGGGGATCGATCCCGCCGTTGTGCCAGCGGGCGTCGGGGCTCTGGAGCTCGCCCGGCGGGGCGATCCGCGACACCCCCAGGGATTCGAGCGCGCCGGCGAGGGCGAGGGCCCGCTCCCCGGCGAGCGCCGCGCCCTGGAGGCGTCCGCGCCAGGGCTCGAGGATCGCCGGCAGCGGCGCGAGGTCGGCCACCGGGTGGACCCGCACGGTCCGCAGTCCGGGCGTGGGCTGGAAGCTCGCCCGCGGCTCGACGACGACGGTGCCCCGCGCCGGGTCCCCGGAGGCTCCCGCCACCCCGGGGGCGAAGAGCCTGCGGAGCGAGGCCTCGGTGCGGACCTGCTGGACGGCGGCCAGCTCGCCCGGCTCCGCCGGCCCCGGCGGCCAGCTCGCCGCCCGTCGCCCGAGGGACTCCGCCAGGGCCCGGGCGAGCTCGCGGCTCCGAGCCTCGTCCCCTTCCACGTAGACCGCCGCCACCGACAGACAGCCCCGCTGGTCGAAGAGCGCCACGTCCCGGGCGATTCCGGCGGCCGAGGCGCCGAGGTCGGCGTCCCGGGCCACGGCCGCCAGGCTGGTCCGGGCGCCGTAGGAAACGAGCCGGGCGCCCCCGGCCTCCGCGGCGCGTCGCCGGAGGTTCGCGAGCGCTTCGTCCCCACCGTAGGCGAGGATCGTCTCGCAGCGCGCCAGGAGGGGTGCCTCGATCGCCTCGTCGCCGCCGCGCCAGCTCGCGGCGGCGACGGCTTCGGCGACGGGCGGCAGACGGTGGGCGAGCGCCCGGACGAAGGCGGGAGCGAACAGGGGCTCGGAGGACGGAGACTTGAGGAGCACGGGGCGGCGGGCGGCGAGGGCGGGAAGCAGTGGCTGGACGGCGAGGGCCGGAAGGTTCGAGGCGAGGATCACCAGGACCAGGCCGGCCCCCGGCTCCGGGCCGCCGGGGTCGCGGGGGCCGGTCCGCAGCTCCCGGGCGCGGCCGAAGAGCGCCGCGGCAGGCTCGCCCCGCACGCCGCCCAGGACCGCCTCGAGCCCGGCCTGGAGCCCTGCGACGGAGAGTCGGGTGGCGCGGGCCAGCGGCGCCGTGAGCTCCCGCCGCTCCGGCGAGCCGGGATCGAGGAAGGCGTCGACCGACCCCTCCCAGGCGTCCAGGATCTCGTCGTCGCCCAGGGCCCGGAGCGCGCCGCCGCCGCGCGCCGTCAGCCGCTCGGCCAGGCGGTCCGGCCGATCAGGGCTCAGGAGCAGCCTCCAGCATCTCCTCGGCCGCCAGCGAGCAGCCCCGCAGCTCGGCTCCCGCCGCCCGCCCCAGGAGGCGCAGGCCGGCCGGCTCGATCGACCCCAGGTCCTCGGTCAGCAGGTGAACCGTCGAGGAGAGGTTCGCCAGGTCGAAGACGGCGACCAGCCCGGCGGTCGCCGGAGCCGCCTCCGCCAGGGTCGCCGGATCGAGCACCCGGACCCGGACCCAGTGGGGAGCGACGAAGAGGTCGGGATCGCCCCCCTCCAGGGCCCGGGTGTAGAGCTGGCTGGTGAGCTCGGTCATGCCGTACTCCCGGACCACCCGGCTCGGCGGCACTCCCAGGAGGGCCTCGACCCGCTCCAGGATCGCCGCGCGGGAGAGCTCCCGGCGCCGGCCCTTGAACCCCCCGGTCTCGAAGAGCACGGTGCCGGCGGGCAGGCGGTGGGAGCGGCCCGAGGCTTCGAGCTCGTCGAGCCAGGCGGCGAGCGCCAGGGCGGTGGCGAGGACCAGCCCGTCCCGCCCGTCCCGGTGCCGGGCGCTCGCCCAGGCGTTCGCCGCCGTCGCGTCGAGCCCCTCGGGGCCGAACGCCCAGGCGCTCCCGGCGGCTCCATGCCGGTGCATGAGGTGGTCGATCATGAACGACAGGCTGGAGTCCGGCAGGTCCGCCGGCGGCGGCACCAGGGAGAGGATCGGCAGGTGGCGCGGCCGGCCGGAGCGGCCACCCGTCGCCGGCAGGCAGAACCGCGGGAACGAGGCGTCGATCGCCGCCCGGTAGAGGCCCGGGAAGGGGTGGCGGTGGACGCTCCTGGCGTCGCCGGTGGTGCCGCTCGAGCGAAAGACCGGCGCGGTCGAGAGGTCGACCCCGCGGGGCGTCAGGTCGAGGCTCTTGAAGGCGAGGGCCGGGACCGCGGGCAGCGAGCGCCAGTCGGCGGCTGGACGATCTTCCCCGGTGCCGCCGGCGCCGGCCGGCGGAGGCGCCAGACCGCGCAGGGCCGGCACCCTCTCGAGCTGCCAGGCGAAGGCCTGGAGGGCGAGATCCTCGAACGATCCCGCCGCGGGATCCTCGATGAAGTGGCGAATCCGCCGCACCAGCTCCTTGGCCATGGGCCGAAGGATACGGCAAGCGTCCTCCATGCTACGATTATCGCCGGATTTCCTGAAGTCGAACGTTTCGCCGGCGCTCGGCGCCGGTTACCCGACGCCGCCCGAGACTCGACGTGGCTGCCCGATCCTCCCCGGCTTCCACCAGCCCCAGCCTGACGCCGCGTATCCTCCTGCTGGTCGTGGTGGCGGTGGTCCTCGTCGCCGGCGCCACCGTCGGGTCGGTGGAGTGGCTGCTGCGCGGCGGCCACGGGGACGCATCGGCCGAGGCGGACCTGGCGGCCCGCGCGCTCACCTCCTTTGACGACCAGCGGCTGGAGAGCCTGAGCCTGGCGGCCGCCGAGCTCGCCGCCGACCCGGAGGTCCTCGCCGCCCTCTCGCAGCCGGCGAAGCCCGCGGCGACCGGGACCGGTGGAGCGGCCGTGGCGGCGAGCCCGGAGGCCCCGGCCGTCCCGACGCCGCTCACCCGGGCGCTCGAGGACCAGCTCGACCGCCGCCAGATGGAGCTGGTCGCGGTCCGCGACCCCTCGGGAGAGGTGGTGGCCTCGGCCGGAGGGCCGGACGCCGCGATTCGAGCGCTCGTCGCGTCGGAGGCGGCGGCCGGCGCCGGCGGCGACGGCTCGGCGCGCGGCGCCCTGGTCCTCGGCGACGCCCTCTACCTGGTGGCGGCGCGGCGGGTCGAGCAGTCCTTCGAGCCCCTGGGAGTCGTGGCGGTGGCGGACCTGGTCAACCAGTCCCTGGCGCTCCAGGCGAAGTCCCTGGCGCGGGCCGATACCGCCTACGTGGTCCTGGGCGAGGGAGGTGGAGAGCGCGTCGCGGCCTCGACCCTCGGACGGGACGGAGCCGACGCCCTGCTCCCCGCCCTGACGAGCGCGGGGCTCCTGGCCGAGGCCGCCCGGAGGGGAGCCCGGGTCGGCCCGGTCGACGTGAAGCTCGCCGGGCGATCGTTCGGAGCCGAGGCCGAGCCGCTCGCCAGCCCGACGGGCCGCGCGGTGGCGGCTCAGGTGACGCTGGTCGAGCGCGGCGGCGGCTCGCCGGTCCTGCGCCGGGTGGAGTGGGCCGCTCTCGGAGCCGGCCTGGTGGCCCTGGTCCTGGGACTGGTCGCCGCGCCGCTCATCGGCCGGAGCGCGACCGGTCCGCTGCGCGAGGTGGCCGAAGCGGCGACCGCCGCGCGCGGCGGTGACCTGGTCGCGGCCTCCCGGCACGACGTCCCGGCGTCGCTCTCGGACCTCTTCCTGGACCTCGTGGAGACGCGGGCCCTGGAGGGCGTGGTGGCGGCGGGCAGCGGCGAGGAAGAGGCCTCGGGCGGCGCCGCGGAGCGGCGGCCGGCGACGGTGATGGTCGTCGAGATGCCGCGCTACGGACGGACCCGCGGGAGCGACGAGCCCCGGGAGGTCGCCGAGCGGCTCGGCCGCGACCTGCTCCGGGTGCGCCGGGCGGTGGTCGCCCGGGGTGGCCGGGTGTCGGCGGCCCTGGGTCACCGGGTGCTCGCCGGCTTCGAGGGCGAGGGCGCGGCCGCGCGCGCCGTGGGCGCGGGGGCGGAAGTGCTGCATCTGCTCTCCGAGCCGGAGAACGCCTTCGACGAGCCGGTGCCGCCGGCGGTGGCCCTCGCGGCGGGGCCCGTGATCCTCGCCGGCGGCGAGGGGGCGCGGACGATGACCGGGCTCCCGGTGCAGCAGGCCGAGAGCCTCCTCCGGGAGGCCTCTTCCGGCGACCTGATCCTCTCGAAAGGGGTCGCCGGGGAGCTCCGGGAGGCGCTCGAGGCGGCCGGCCTCGAGCTCACCGCCCAGCGGGGCCTTCTGACGCCGCAACCGGTCTACCTGCTCGACGGGGCCCGGGCGGGCCGGGCGGCGGAGGCCCTGGGCACGGCCGAGCAGAGCCCGGTGGGCTCCGAGCTCGCCACCCTCGCCCCCGGAGCCGTCGTCGCGGATCGCTTCACCCTCGGCAAGCGGCTGGAGGGCCGCGACACCTGGGTCACCTTCCAGGCCCGGGACCGGGAGACCGACGCCCCCGTGGTCCTCGAGGCGCTGCGCCGGGCGATCGTCGCCGACCCCGGGGCCCTCGAAGAGCTGGGCAACCCGATCCGCGGCGTGTTGCACGTCGCCCACCCGGCCGTCGCCCGCGTCGTCGAGCTGGGCATCGACGGCGCCGTGCCCTTCGTCGTCGCCGAGCGGGCCGCGGGTCTGCGCCTCGATCGCGTCCTGGGGCAGCGCGGCGCGCTCCCGCCGCCGGCGGCGCTGCGGGTCGCGCGCTACGTGGCGGCGGGGCTGGCGGCCCTCCACGGAGCGGGCCTGGCGCACGGCGCCCTGAGACCGGCGGCCGTGGTCCTGGACCCGCGTGGGCATGCACGCCTCACCGGCCTGGGGATCGCCGCCCTGCTCCCCCCGCCGGGGACCGACCGGGAGGCGGATCGGCTCCTGGGACCTCCGCGGTACCTCGCCCCTGAGCGGCTCGCGGGGGGCGAGCCGAGCGCCGCGGCCGACGTCTACGCGGCCGGCGCCCTGCTGGTGGAGGTGTTCACCGGCCAGCCGATCTACGACGCCGGGACGAGCGAGGAGTCCTGGGAGGCGCTGCGGGAGCGGATCGCCGCCGGCCCGCCGGACCCGCTCGACCCGACGGTCCTGCCCGAGGGCCTCGCCGAGGTCCTCGGGAGCTGCCTGGCCCGCGACCCGGCCGGGCGATACGCGGACGGCGACCAGCTCGGCCAGGCGCTGGGCTCGATTCGGAGCTGACCCGTTCTCCGGCGACCGCAAGGTTCCGGTCCGCCGCGGGTTTCAATCTCCGACGTGGACTGCGCCGTCTACCGCCCGCCGGCGACCGACTCCGACGCCGAGATCCTGACCGAGGTCGCCGCCGGCGACGCGCGGGGCTTCGAGGCCCTGGTGTGCCGGCACCAGGACCGGTTGCTCGGCCTCTGCGAACGGTTCCTCGGGGATCGGGAGGAGGCCCGCGACGCGGTCCAGGAGGTCTTCCTCAAGGCCTACCGCAAGGCGGGGAGCTTCCGCCCCGAGGCCCGCGTCTCTACCTGGCTCTACCGGATCGCCGTCAACCACTGCCTGAACCGCCTGCGCCGGCGCAAGGTCGTGCGCTTTCTCTCCTTCGGCGCCCTCGAGCGGGGCGATGGGGAGGGCGAGGGGGAGCTTCGAGTGCTCGACCCGCCCGATCGGAGGCCGGACCCCGAGGCGGTCCTCGAGACCCGCCGGCGCTGGCAGGCCACCCGGCGCCGGATCGCCGAGCTGCCCGAGGGCCAGCGGGCGGTCCTGGTGCTCGCCAGGTTCGAAGGGCTGTCGTACAAGGAGATCGCCGCAGTGCTGGGGATCACCGTCGGGGCGGTGGAGAGCCGCCTCTTCCGGGCGATGCGCCGCCTCGAGGCGGCGCAAGAGATCGCGGGCCCGGGGGTTTCATAGACTGGAGACACGGGATGCATGGCCCAGACGATCTAGACCTCATTCGCCTGCTCCACGGCGAGCTCTCCGCCGAGCGCGCGAAGCGCCTCGAGGCCCGGCTGGCGCGGGAGCCGGAGCTCGCCCGGCGCTACCGGCGCCTGGTGGCGACCTGGAGCGGCCTCGACCTGCCGCCGGTG
>CAZIIB010000229.1:0-6402 GCA_964539125.1 uncultured Thermoanaerobaculia bacterium
TCCCGACGGGCACCTGCCATGCGATACTCAAGGCCGCCGGGCTGAAGAGATAGCGAGACTCGCCATGATCGATCTCCCTTACTCCCTGGTCATCGAAGCGACGAAAGAGCCGGACTTCTTCGGGTTCTTCTCTCCGGATCTCGAAGGGTTTACGGGAGTCGGTCACTCCGTGGAGGACTGCCTGTACAAGGCCAGGTGTGGGATGAAGAAGCACGTCGAGCTCCTCCGTGAACACGGGCTGCCGGTCCCCGAGCCCGCGACCGACCCGAAGATCGTGATTGAGAACGCGCGGGAGCCGGCCTCGGCGGCCTGACGCTCTCGCCGCTCTCTCCGTTCAGGCTCCCGGGCGGAGCCGGGATCCGCCACCCATGTGTCGGCCGAATGCAGGTGGCCGGTTATACTGCAGAGCGAGCTTCGATGTGGCATCCACGACCGCGAGTGGCGGCGAGTCTGTGAACGGCGGGGGAAGATCGAATTGCGGATCAAGGAGCTCATCTGGCTCGAAGAGATCGTCGAAAAGCTATGGGTCAAACACCAGGTCGGCATTGCCGAGGTCCGAGACGTTCTGGAGTCGCGTCCACGATTCCGCTTTGTCGAGAAGGGCCATCGCCGCGGGGAGGATCTCTACGTGGCACTCGGTCGGACCGATGCCGGAAGGTACCTCACGGTCTTCTTCGTTCTCAAGGGAGACGGGCAGGCGCTCGTGGTCTCGGCTCGAGACATGACCGCCTCCGAGAGGAAGCGACATGAGCAAGGGTAAGGCGACGATCTCGAAGGCTGGGAGCTACGCGGAGGCCGGTGAGTTCTGGGACGACCATGACCTCGGCGAGGTGTGGGAGCAGACGACGCCGGTGGAGATCGAGGTCGACCTTCAATCGGAGAGGATTCTGTTCTCAGTCGAGAGCGAGCTCGCCCACCGCATCGAGAAGCTGGCGCGTGCCCGCGGTGTCAGCTCCGAGACCCTTGTCAACCTGTGGCTCCAGGAGAAGGTCGCGGCCTCCGGGTAGGAGAAGGGAAGGCGGCGGCCTACGCCTGGAGGTGAGTGAGGAACTCCTCGAGGCCCTCGTAGGCCGAGGCCGGGTCGGGCTCGCCGTTCCAAGCCTTCCAGAAGCGGGCCAGCGGCGTCTCCTCGACGTGCATGGTCTTCTGGACGTCCCCCTCGGCCGTCACGCCGGCGGGCTTCCACTCGGGGCCGAGGGCGGTGCGGGCCTGGCGTAGGAGGTCCGCGGCAGCCTTGGCGTCCCCTTTCTTCCACGCGATGTAGCCGCGCAGGTAGAAGCCGCCGACGGCCTTCGGGTTGGTGGTCGTCGCCCACTCGAGCCGCTGGCGGGCCAGGTCGGTCTTGCCCTGCATCAGGGCGACCTGGCCCAGCACCAGGAGCGTCCCCGTCTCCTCCTGGTTGAGCGCGAGGGCCTTCTCGAGGGCGCGGCTCGCCTCGTCGAGCTCGGCCGGGGTGCGGGCCATCTCGGCTTCGAGCGTTCCCCAGCGCTTGAACGCCCGGTGGCTCTGGGGATCGATGCGGGCGAGCTCGCGGAGATGCTCGAGGGCCTCGTCGGTCTCGCCCTGGGCCGCGAGGCAGGCGGCCAGGTAGTAGTGGGAGTCCTCGTGCTTGGGGTCGAGGGCCAGGGCCTCGCGGAAGAGGCGGGTGGCCTTCGGGATGTCGTTCTCCTGCTTGATCGCGTCCATGGCGGCGCGCTCGGTCCGCCAGAAGAGGAGGGTGCGCGCTTTGGGGTCGTCGGGCACCTGGAAGGCCCCCGGAGAACCGGCGCCGGCCGCGTCGGCACGCGCGGCGGTGCGTACCGGGGCCGCCCCGAAGCTCCGCACCCGGTGCGGCGTCGGATCGCCCTCCCGGAGCTCCCACAGGGCGCCCGCGGCGAGGGCCGGGTAGGTGTCTATCCCGCCGCCCAGCCAGTGGACCTCCACCGAGTCGACCCCGGCGGCGGCCCCGAGGCCGAAGTGGAGGGTGCGGCTCGACTGGGAGAGGTAGGAGGCGCTCGTCAACTGGCGCCGGAGGGTCGCGCCGCCGGCGCGAGCCACCACCGTCGCTCCGTCGCCGAACCCGTGGAGCGCGCCGTCGGGCGTGCGGCTGCGCAGGCGGATCTCCAAGGAGTGCGCGTCGGCGGCGTGCGGTCCCCGGCCCGCAGCGGGCTTGGACCCCGGGTGGGGCCCCATGTCGTTGCGCAGGAGCTGGACGCCACCGTCGAGCTGGACGATCGCCACGTCCGGATCGCCGTCCAGGTCGTAGTCGGCGACCGCCAGCCCCCGGCCCACGTGGGGCACCGAGAGGAGCTTCGAGGAGGGCGCGAGGTCGTAGAAGTGCTCGCCGCGCCGGTTCCACAGCACCATCGGCACCTGCGGCTCGAGCTTCGTCGGGTCGTCCTTGCGCTCGAAGGTCGAGCCGTCGGCCACCACCAGGTCGGGCCAGCCGTCGGAGTCCAGGTCGACGAGCTGGGCGCCCCAGCCGACGAAGCGCAGCGCCACCTGCCCCAGCCCCAGGGGCGCCGCCATGTCGGAGAAGGCGACGCCCGCGGGCAGGGCCGGTCCGGGACGGCTCCCGGCGGCCGTCGCCTTGGCGTCGCGCTCCCGGACGTCGGCCAGGAGGGAGTCGTAGAGGGCGTTCTCCTGGGCGATCCAGTGAGTGATGAACAGGTCGTCGTCGCCGTCTCGGTTGTAGTCGCCGGCGGCGAGGCCCATCGCGCCCCGGTAGTCGGCCACCCAGGCGGCGAGGCCGGCGTCCTCGAAGGCCGCGTGCTTGCCGTCTGAGCGGTTGAGGTAGAAGGCGTTGTCCGAGACGTCGTTGGCCACGTAGAGGTCGAGGCGCCCGTCGTCGTCGAAGTCCCGCCAGAGGACCGAGAGGCTCCGCCCCTGGGGATTCGCGACACCCAGCTTCTCGGCCACCTCGGTGAAGTGGCCGTGGCCGTCGTTCTCGAACAGGAGATTGCGCTCCGGCTCGTAGGAGACCGGATTGAGCGTGTAGGGCACGGCGTGGCCGTACTGCCGGGAGACTTTCTCCCGGGCCGTCGGGTCCTCGACGTAGTGGACGTAGCCGCCGACGTAGAGGTCGAGGTCCCGGTCGCCATCGAAGTCGCCCCAGGCGACGCCGGTCCAGAACCCCTTGCCCGGCGATGGGAAGCTCCGGTCGAGCGTCAGGTGGCCGTGGTCGTTGTGGAAGAGCAGGAGCGAGTCGTAACCGCTCACCGCCAGGTCGAGCCAGCCGTCACCGTCGGCGTCGCCCCAGGCCGCCCCCATCCCGATGATCCGGGTGTCGGGGAAGTCCGCGACCTCTCGGAAGCGGCCGGGCTGGCCGCCTCCTGGTCCATTGGTGAGGTTCTCGTAGAGCTTCGACGGCGCCCAGGTGGTGGGGTCGGCGGTGAGCGCACCGCCGGCGGCCACTACGAACAGGTCGTCGTCGCCGTCGTTGTCGAAGTCGCCCCAGGCGAGGCCGGAGCCCATGTCCTCCGGGAGCTGCGAGGACCGCTGACCGGCGAAGGCGCGGAAGCCGGCGAGGCCGGCCGCGGCCGTGACGTCAGTGAACGCCGGCGCCGGGGCCTCGGCCGGCAAGCCCCGGGAGAGGTTCTGGGTGATCTCGGGCAGGTCCTCCTCTCCGGGTTTCCACTCCTGCGGCCGGTCGAGCCGGTGGGTGACGAGAATCGCCGCAGTGCCGGCGACTCCCACCGCGGCCAGCCAGAAGACCGCCCGGCGTAGGCGCCGCTTGCGTCGCCCCCAGTGGGGGTGCCGGCGGCCGGGACGACGCTTCGCCTCGCCGGCCCCTGCGCTGTCGGGCGAGTCGGCGGCCGCTTCGGTCTCCTGATCGTCCCCGTGGCGGGCCGGCTCGGCCATCAGCCGCCCGCTCCGAGCTGCTGCGGGGACGGGGCCTTCGGCCCGGTGGCCGCCTGCTTCGGCGGCACCACCTCGACGGTCTTCTCCACCCGGTTCATCTCGATCACCGGGGAGGTCACACCGGAGTCCTTGCCCAGGAGGAAGTTCAGCAGGTACTGGTCGACCTTGCGGTAGTTGAGGGTGGCGGTGACCGTGTAGTGGCCTGGGGTGGGCGGTCTCACCTCATAGTCCTGGACCGGCTTCGAAGCCTTCTTCGCCTCCTCCTCGGGCAGAGCGCTGGCGGCGCCCGGGCAGTCGACCAGGTACTCCACCGTGTCCGAGTAGCCGGGGAAGAGCGCCCGGCGGTAGCGCACACCGACCATCTCCCACAGATTGTGGCGGTCGATCAGGTTGCCGTACTGGTCCACCGGCTCGGCCTTGAACAGGAAGCTTCCCGGGGCGATGAAGTTCCGCGCGTCCCGGGTGCCGGAGGAGTAGATCTCGTGGCCGGAGGAGTCGGTCACGTGCAGCTCGACCCAGCTCTGGATGATGTCGAGGGGGCCGGTGGGGAAGTCGTGGCCCACCTTGTTGGCGGTGAGCACGAGGCGGATCGGGAGCTTGCCCCCGGCGGCCACTCGCTCGGGCATGCGCAGGTCCATCTCGATCACCGGACCGTCGGTCCACTTGTCGCGAATCTCGGGGATGGCGGTGTCGCCGTGCAGCCAGGAGCGCGTCATGGCGACCTGCTTGTGCCAGCCGGGCAGGTCGAGCATCTTGGGCATCATGCTGTTGGCGGCGATGAACCGGTGGCTCCGGTGCTTGCCGTCGTCGGGTGAGCGGTTGTAGTCGGCCGAGTCGCCGGCGGCCGGGTCGTGGGAGTCGACCAGCGGCATGTGGCACTCGCGGCACTCGATGGTGCGCTCGGGGTGCCCCTTGACGTACCAGTAGCTCGCCTTCCAGTTGTCGTACTGGTTCTGGAGCTGCACCCAGCCGACTCGGTTGACCTCCTTGTCGATGAACTGCTTGTGGCACGCGGCGCAGTACTCGGGCGCCTTGTAGGCCCGCTTCGAGAGCTCGGCGTGCTGGTCCGGGTAGGTGCGGATCAAGAAGTCGCGGGTGAAGCGCGCCGCGCCGCTGGTGGCCCACTGGTAGAGGTAGGCGGGCGGCTGAACCAGCACGTAGTTGGCGTTGCCCTGGAGGTCGGTCTCGCGCACGCCGTGGCAGACCAGGCAGGAGATGCCCTCCTGGAACCCGATCTGGCCGGTCAGGTTCTCGGCGAAGACGTTCTTCGATCCCGAAAACAGGGAGATCGGGTCGTGGCAGCCGCCGCAGTAGCGGGTGGACTCGGGCCCGTTCTGCTTCGCCATGACCTTCTGGACCCCCTGGAAGAAGGTGTCCATGGCGGCGTAGCGGTGGGCCGAGGGCTGCCATTCCTGGACGATCTGCTCGTGGCACCCCGAGGTGCCGCAGCTCTCCGAGCCGCCCAGGGACTTCGCGTCATAGGCGCCACCCGTGGCGGTCCGGGCCAGGCTCGGCGCGAACGGCCGGTCCGGTCCGTAGACCATCTGGTAGTCGTCGGGGAAGCGGTTGACGTAGGTCGGGCCCGAGTAGAGGAGAGTGAGCCCGGCGATCGCCAGCACCCCGGCCACGGTCGGAGCGAGGCTCTGGAGGAGGAGCCTCCGGGCCGGCCGGGCGGTCTCCTCCTTCTGCCGCACGCGGATGTAGACGATCACCAGGTGGGGGAGGGCCGAGGCCAGGGCGACCAGGGTGGAGACCAGGTGGACGTTGCGCCACACCGGCGACATCTTGAGGGCGAAGAGCCCCTGGGCGGTCACCACCAGGCCGGAGACCGAGGTCACGAGGAGGGCGGCCAGCGCCACGTAGCCCAGGAGGACGACGTCCGAGAGGGCGAAGCGGCGGTAATCGAGCCAGTGGACGGCGAAGTACCAGGTGAGCGGCACGACGGTGGCGAGCCCGACCGCCGTGTGGAGCAGCACGTTCCACTCGATGGCCGCGCCGAACGGCGCCAGCGTGATGAGGAGGCCGGAGAGGGTCTCGAAGAGGAGCGCCGCCAGGCTCACCTTGGTGAGGGTGGCGTGCCAACCGGTCCGGAAGCGGGGAACTGCCGAGGAGTCTTGCTCTGCCATGACGTCGTCTCCCGAAGATCTCTCCATGGGACGAAGCTGTGTATGACCGTCGTCAGGTCCGTCAGGCCGCGATCGCCCCCAACCGCCCCATCTCCTCGAGCTGGCGGTGCCGGTAGGCGCCGAGCAGGGCCGCTCCCAGGGCGCCCGCCAGGATCGACTGCGGGTGGGTGGCGATCTCGATCTCGGGGGTTCCGGCGGCCTGCTTCTCGGCCACGATTTCGCGCAGGGAGGCCAGGAACCCCACGTCCTGGGCCATCCCGCCGGTGATCAGCACCTCGCCCTCGGCGCCGATCGAGCGCACCAGGCGGCTGAGCTTCGAGGCGATCGAAAGGTGGATCCCCTTGAGGATGTCGGCCGTCGAGATCCCCCGGCTCACCATGTTGATGACGTCGGTCTCGGCGAGGACGGCGCAGACCCCGGAGCACTTCTCGGGCTC
>CAZIIB010000230.1:0-6401 GCA_964539125.1 uncultured Thermoanaerobaculia bacterium
CGATCGCCACCATCGCCAGGGCAAACCGCTCATGGATGAAATCGACCACCCGTCTCAGCACCGTCTCGAGCTCACCCGGCTCGAGAGCGATGCGCGAGACCTCGCTCAGCACCTCGAAGGACTTCGCCCGCTCGCTGACGGCCTCGTAGAGCTGAGCGCTGGCGATGGCTCCGGCGATCTGCTCCGCGACGCCGCGCGCCAGCGGAAGCTGGCCGCGGAACGCCGCCGGCTGCCGGCTCTCGGCGTTCAGGATGGCCACCACGCGGCCCCGGTGCTTGACCGGCACGCAGATCTCGGACCGCGCACCGTGGAGAGTGTCCACGAAACCGGGAAAGGTGCTGACGTCGTCGAGGACCACGGACCTGCCCGTCGCCGCCACCTGGCCGACCACGCCGCTCCCCAGCTCGCGGCTGTAGCCGACGTGGACCGCGGTGGGCAGCTCCGTGGTCAGGGCCTCGCAGACGAAGCGCGCCGGCTCCTCCTCCACCCGGACCAGGGCCACCAGCTCCCAGCCCAGACGCGCAGCCAGGGCGTCCGTGATGCGTTGGAGCATCGGCCGGAGCTCCAGGTCCCGGGTCGCGATGCGTGCGATGTTCGTGAGGAGGGCGAGGCGCCTGGTCCGGCTCGGCGCTCCGGCTTCTCGGGTCGATTCCGGCTCGCGGTTGGAAGGCACCTCCAGAGCTCCGGTCGTTCCCGGCGACCCTACCGTCGCGTCCGCCCCGCGAACCATGCGGCCGTGCGCTCGAGGCCCTCGTCGAGAGCGAGGGGCGGCGGGACGCCGAGCTTCAGCTGGATACGCCCCGGATCGATGGACGAGCGGCGCTGCTCCCCCGGCTTGGCGGGCCCGTGGACTGCCTCCCGGTCGCTCCCCACCGTCCGGGCGAGGTTCCGGTAGAGCTCCACCACCGTCGTCTCGACCCCGGTGCCCACGTTGTAGATCCGGAACGGGGGGCCTCCGTTTCGATTCAGGTCCGCTTCCGCCGCCGCGAGGTTCGCCCGCACCACGTCCGAGACGTGGACGTAGTCGCGGGTCTGAAGGCCGTCGCCATGGATCGTCGCCTCCCGGCCGGCCAGCAGCCGGTCGAGGAAGATCGCCACCACGCCCGCCTCGCCGTGGGGGTTCTGGCGCTCGCCGTAGACGTTGGCGTAGCGCAAGGCGAACGCCTCGAGACCCCGCTCGACCGCGTAGTAGAAGAGGTAGCGCTCCACCGCGAGCTTGGCGACGCCGTAGGGCGAGACCGGGCGCGCCGGATGGTCCTCGCCGGCGGGGTGGACGTGCTGCTCGCCGTAGATGGCGCCGCCGGTCGACGCGAAGAGGACGCGGCGCACGCCGCCGCGGCAGGCGGCCTCGAGGAGGTTCAGGCTCCCCAGGACGTTGACTGAGGCGTCGGCCGCCGGGTCGGCCACCGAGCGCCGGACGTCGACCTGCGCCGCCAGGTGGACCAGGAGATCGAAGCCGCCGCCGGCCACCAGCTCGGCAGCCTCGGGCGAGCGCACGTCGAGCCGGTGGAGCTCGACGCCCGCCGGAACGTTCTCCTCGCGCCCGGTGGAGAGATCATCGATCACCGCCACCCGCGAGCCGCGGCCGGCGAAGGCGTCGGCCAGGTGGGAGCCGATGAACCCCGCTCCCCCCGTGATGCAGATCTTCGTTGCGTCCATCCGCAGACTCCCCGTGCGTGCTCGTTTCGACGGTTGGCCGGCCGCGCCCAGCCAGCCTGAAGACTACCAGCCCCGCGCGTCCCTCTCCACCCGGCGAGCGGCAACTGTAGGGGGAGGAGGAACCACCCACTCATGGCCCCCGTCCCGCGCTTCACTCCGACCTCCCGCTGTTTCGTCCCGCTCGCCCTGCTCCTCGCCGCCGTCGCGGCGGCGACGCCGGCCGCGGCGCAGCGGGTCCTCTTCGACGCCCGTCACGGCCAGACCGCAGGCAGCGCCGACTGGATCGTGGACGCCGACAGCTCTCGGCAGGTCTGGTCCGACTACCGCTGCACCCGCACCGGCCGTCACCACTCGGCCCAGCGCTTCCCGACCCCGCCCCAGTCGACGATCGGCCCGCAGACTCCGGAGACGGTCTGGAGCGGCGGCATCTCGGCCTGGGCGGTGGACCTGGCCAAGGACGCCCTCGACCCGGCGCGCGGCCGGACCTGGACCATCGAGCAGTACCCGTGGGACGCCCCGGAGCTCACTTTCGGCGATCCCATGAACCCCCAGGATCTGGCGAACTACGACGTGCTGATCCTGTGCGAGCCCAACGTGCTGTTCACCGAGGGCGAGGCGCAGGCGATCCGGGAGTTCGTGGCGAGCGGCGGTGGCCTCTTCCTCTGCGCCGACCACGAGACCTCGGACCGCAACTGCTCGGGCGGCGGCACCGTGCTCCACGACAGCCCTTTCCTCCTCAACCGGTTGATGCAGACCGACGTCGAGACCCGCCGGACCCCGCCTTACTTCGACCCCGAGAACCCGGCCAACGACTTCGGCGTCTTCGGGATCTGGTTCCACGAGAACGACGACGACGATCCCGACGACGCCGCGAACAAGGCCTTCGACTGGTACGACGAGCCGGTGGACGACAACGTCTCCGAGGACCCCGACGACCCGATCGTCCACGGCCCCTTCGGCGACGGCAGCGGCGGTCTGGGGCTCTTCGGCGCGACGCAGATCGCCCTCTCCACCGACCCCGAGCACGGCAACCCCACCGCCCGGGCCCACGTGTGGCGAGACGGCCGGAGCCACGAGCCCAACGCCCTCGGCGTCTCCGACGGGGTGACCCTGGCCACGGCCACCTTCGGCGCCGGCCGGGTGGTCGCGGTCGTCGACTCCTCCCCCGCCGACGACGGCACCGGCGAAGGCTCTCTTCACCCGGGCTGGGACAAGGCCTCGGGCGGCGTGGCCAACGATAGGCTGTTCCTGAACGGCACCGAGTGGATCGCTCACCCGACGCCGGACACCATGGCCCCGGTCTTGACCGGCGGACCCGCGGCCGAGCCCTCGGACTGCTCGGCCACCATCACCTGGGTCACCGACGAGCCCTCGAGCTCGGAGGTCGCCTGGGGCGAGAGCAGCCCGCTCGACCGGAGCGCCTCGGCTCCGGGATTCGCCACCGGCCACCGGGTGACCCTTGCCGGGCTCACCCCGGCCGTGACCTACCGGTACCGCACGTCGTCGAGCGACGCGGCGGGCAACGGCCCGACCGAGAGCCCGACCAGCAGCTTCACCACCGGCGAAGCCGTAGGGATCGGTCTCTCCGAGGTCGCGGCGAGCGCGCTCTCCGCCACCTCGGCGGAGGTCGCGTGGCGCACCGCAAAGCCGACCACGGGCAGCGCGCGACTGGAGCTGACGGACGGCTTCGCTCCGGCTGTCGCCTCCCCCGAACAGGCGCTCGGGCACCGGGTACAGGTCGACGGCCTGGCGCCCGAAACGGAGTACCGGGTCGTCGTGGAGGCGACCGACGCCTGCGGCGCGACCGCCTCCGCCGAGACGGCACTCACCACGCCCAGGGCTCCGGCCGAGATCGATCTCTCGGGATGGCGGCTGGCCGACGACAACCCGCAGTTCGAGCTCACCTTCCCGGCCGGCACGCACCTCGCCGCCGGCTCGTTCCTGGTCATCGGCCGCGACAACGACCGTGCCGGGTTCGAGTCGGAGTGGGGAGTCCTCGACGCCGGCGTCGCGTATCTCGACTCGGGCAACGCGATCCTGGTCAACGGCACGCCGCGCCCCTACACCCTCCTCGACGCCGACGGCAACCGGGTGGACGGACCGACGGTGACCATCGCCAAGGGAGAGTCCAAAGCGCGAACCAAGCCCTGCTCGGAGGCCGCCCTCCCCGCCGCCTGGAGCGAGCGCCCCCAGGCCCAGGCCGACCCCGGAGCCGGAGCGCCCGCCGCCTGCGGCGCCGGCGTGCGGATCACCGAGATGTCCGACGCCGGCGATTACCGCAACGAGTTCATCGAGCTCCGCTTCGACCCGGCTCCCGAACCGCCGCCATAGCCCGTAGCACGCTAGGTTCACTAACTTCCATCAGCGCCACGGGTTGCAGTCTCGAGCACGTTGTATGCACTCGAGGCTGCCCCATCCCGAAAATACGCCGCGCACCCGGAGCGCAACGCCGCCGAGGTGGATGCATCGGCGACCGAATGCCGGTGGATTTCCGGGATGGGGTAGCCCTAACAAAAAGCCCCCTCCCGCGTGCGGACGGGAGGGGGTGGGTCCCGGGGCCATCGGCTCCGGGTGGCTCGTCAGGGAACTGAGCGCCCGTTGATCCGGCCGAGTAAAGGGGGAACGTCGAACGGGCGGCCGGGCCCGCCGACGCCCGCGACGCTCCACGCCGACGCGGCGGGAGCGAGACCAGGGACAGCGATGGGGTGAAGTGGATCGGGAAGGGGTCGGACCAAACGACTCCAGGTCAGCCGTCGTTCATCGTCAGAAACCATGTGGAGGAGGGGGTTTGCAGGTTCCGTGCCCGTGGGAATGCCCCCCCACGAAGAGAGAAATTCCACCGGAGCGACTGCGTTGCGCGCAGGGATTCGGGCGCCGCGGAGACCTGCCCGACAAAAAACGGCAGCCCCTTGACTCTTCTTGTCAGATGTCTATCTGGACGCCGACCCGGCGAGAGACGGCTCGCTCCTTCGGGCCGGGCGGGAGATTGGAGCCCCGTTCTGCGTCCTCTATGGATGATGCTTTCCCGAGTGACCACAGCGACCCCCTGGGGGATCGAGGCCCGGCCCGTGCAGGTGGAGGTGGACGTCCACTTCGGGCAGCTACCCGGGCTGCGGATCGTCGGCCTGCCCGACGCCGCCGTGCGCGAGAGCCGGGAGCGAGTCCGGCGCGCCATCCGCAACTGCGGCTTCCGGCTGCCGCCCCGAGTGGTGGTGGTGAACCTCGCCCCCGCCGATCTCCGCAAGGAGGGCAACCACCTGGATCTGGCGATCGCCCTCGGCCTCCTCGCGGCCCACGGCGAGGTGCCCCAGGCCGCCCTCGACGGCAAGCTCCTGGCCGGCGAGCTCGGCCTCGACGGCACGATCCGGCCGGTGCGCGGCGGCCTGGCCATGGCCGAGCTCGCCGCACGCATGGACCTCGACGAGGTGCTCCTCCCGAGCCGCAGCGCCTCCGAGGCCGCGGCTCTGGGAGCCGTGCGGGTGACGCCTCTGGCCGGGCTGGCGGAGGCCATCGAGCACCTCCTGGGGCGTTCGCCGGTGCCCGCGGCGACCACCCTGGCCCTTCCACCCGAGGCGGATCGAGCCCTCCCCGATCTCTCCGAGGTCCGGGGCCAGGAGGCCGCCAAGAGGGCCTTGGAGGTTGCCGCGGCCGGCGGGCACAACCTGTTGTTCATCGGACCCCCGGGTGCCGGCAAGACCATGCTCGCGCGGCGCCTTCCCGGCCTGCTGCCTCCACTCACCACCGCCGAGGCGATCGCCGTGACCAAGGTGCACTCCCTGGTCTCCGACCGCCCGCCGGAGGGCCTCCTCCGGCGGCGGCCGTTCCGCAGCCCCCACCCCGGCATCAGCACCGCCGCCCTCATCGGCGGCGGCAGGGTGCCGCGCCCTGGCGAGGCCAGCCTCGCCCACTGCGGTGTCCTCTTTCTCGACGAGCTCCCCGAGTTCCGGCGCGACACCCTGGAGTCGCTTCGCCAACCCCTCGAAGAGGGCTTCGTGACCGTCGCCCGCACCCAGGCCCGGTTGCGGTTCCCGGCCCGCTTCGCCCTGCTCGCGGCCATGAACCCCTGCCCTTGCGGCCACCTGGGAGACCCGCGCCACGACTGCCGCTGCACGCCGCCCCTGATCGACCGCTACCGCGCCCGGGTCTCCGGTCCTCTCCTCGACCGGATCGACCTCCACGTGGAGGTGCCGGCCGTCGGCCTCGCCGAGCTCTCGGCCGGCCCGGGCGAGCCGAGCGCCGCCGTCTCCGAGCGGGTCGCCGCCGCCCGCCGCCGCCAAGCGGAGCGCTTCGGCCGCGGCGCGCCGTCGCCGTTCAACGCCGCCATGGGCCCCGAGACGGTGCGCCTCCACGCCGCGCCCGACCCCGCCGGCCGGAAGCTCCTGGACACCGCGTTCGAGCGCCTCGGGCTCTCGGTCCGGGCGGTCCACCGGATCCTCAAGGTCGCCCGCACCATCGCCGACCTCGCGGGCAGCGACCGGGTCCGGGCGCCCCACGTCGCCGAGGCGATCCAGTACCGCTCGCTGGACCGCCGCCTCACGCCCTAGACATCTACAAAGCTGCACTTCGTGACAGGTGAGTCAGGTTTTCCAGCGGAGCCGGAGACACTCCAGATTCCTCGTTGGTTTGAGGCGGAGCTTCGCTGAGAGCCTGGGCGTGCACGACAACCCGGGCTGACCAAGTCTCGGGCTCTCGCGCAGAGGCGCAGAGGCGCGGCTCACATTGACGGGGGGGGCGCTGCCCGC
>CAZIIB010000231.1:0-6392 GCA_964539125.1 uncultured Thermoanaerobaculia bacterium
GGAGGAGCTCGGAGGTCAGCCGCCGCTCGACCCGCCACTGGCCCACCACCACCAGTACGCCCAGGCCGAGGGCCACTATCGCCGCCAGCGTCCCGGCGCCCGGCCGCCCCAGCGCCGCGAGACCGTGGCGAAGCCAGAAGCGGCCCGCCAGGCGCCGGTTCTCGCGGTGCAGCCGGGCGACCGCCCAGACCACCCCGCGTGCGGCGAGGGCGAGGGTGGCGGTCGCCGCCAGGGTGCCGAAGGTGAACTGGGTCCCCAGCCAGGCCGAACGGGACTGGACCGCGGCGGTGGCCCAGACGCCGGCGACCACGGCGACCGCGGTCGTCGCGCGGAGCCATGGGGCCACGGGGAGCGGGTCGGCGGAGCGCCGGAGGACCCGCGCCGGGGGCACCCGCAGGGCGACCCCCAGGGAGGGCAGGCCGAAGAGCAGGGCCACTCCGATGCCGAGGGCGAGACCGCGAACGAGCGCCCAGGGCTGCCAGGGATCGATCAGGCCGGTGGGCAGCAGGTTGCTCGCCAGGTGGGGAACGGCCAGCTCCAGGGCCACCCCGGCGGCGGTGCCCACCAGGCTCCCGGCCAGGCCGAGGAGGGCCGTCTGGCCGGCGTAGAGGGCGAGCACCTCGCGCGGGCGCATGCCGAGACACTCCAGTACCGCGATGGCGTCGAGGCGCCCGGCGAGCCAGGCGCGCACCGTTTGCCCCACCCCGATGCCGCCGACCAGCAGCGAGAGGAGCGCCACGAGTCCCAGAAAGCGCTGGGCCCGGTCGACGCCGCGGCGCAACGACGGCTGGGCCTCGGCCCAGGTCCTCACCCGGTAGCCCTCGCTTGCCGGCAGGGCGGTCCGAAGCGCCTTCGCGGCGCGGTCGGCCACCGGCTGGGGGGCGCCGGCCGGCAACCGGATCAGTGCCCGATAGCGGATTCGGCTGCCCGTCTTCTCGAGCCCGGTGCGGTCGAAGGTCCCCGGCCCCAGAAAGACCCGCGGCCCGGCGGAGAAGCCGAACGCTCCGCCCAGCCGGTCAGGTTCGGAGGTCACGACGCCGGTGATCGGGACGGCCACGCCGCCGATGCGGATCCGGTCGCCCACCTGGAGACCGAGATGGGTGAGCAGCTCCGGGGCCACCACCGCGCCGCCGCCATCCGGCTCCGACAAGAGATCTCCTAGCGGCCGGTCCGGCGTCAGCGCCAGAGTGCCGTAGAAGGGGTAGGCGCCGTCGATCACCTTGAGCTCGACGAGCTGGCTCCTGCCCGGTGACCCCTCGCCGTTCCCCGCCGTGTCCGCTGCGACCAGCGTCACCAGCTCCTTGACGTCGGTCCGCCGCCACGGCCCGACGCCGGCGAGGGCCGTCTCCAGGAGCCGGTCGAGCCGCGCGGGCAGCGGGGCGGTGCCCGACACCGCGAGGTCCGCGGCGAGGAGCCGCCGCGCCTGTTGGCGGAGGCCGGTTTCGATGCCGCCGCCGATCCCCGCCACCGCCACCACCGCGGCGACACCCACCGAGAGGCAGGCGGTGAAGAAGGCGAGGCGCGCCTTGCCGCCGCGGAGCTCGCGCAGGGCGAGGGGGAAGAGGCGAGGCCGCCGGGCGGGCGGGTCCACTTCGGCCCTCATTCGATGCGAGCCACCCGGCCGTCGTGCAGATGGATGCGGCGGTCGGCGAGGGCGGCCACCGCCGGGTCGTGGGTGACCAGGACCATGGTCGTCCCCTCGCGCCGGCGCAGCTCGGCCAGGGTCTCGAGCACCATCTGACCGGTGGCGCTGTCCAGGTTGCCGGTCGGCTCGTCGGCCAGCAGCAGGGCGGGCTCGGCGGCGAAGGCACGGGCCAGGGCCACCCGCTGTTGCTCGCCGCCGGAGAGCTGGGAGGGGTAGTGATGGGCGCGCTCGGCCAGCCCCACGGTGGCGAGCAGGCGGTCGGCCCGCTCCCGGGCGTCGGCGGCGCCCAGGAGCTCGAGGGGGAGCATCACGTTCTCCCGGGCGCTCAGGTTGTCGAGGAGCTCGAAGGACTGGAACACGAACCCCACCCGGCGCCGGCGGATCAAGGCGAGCTCGTCCTCGGAGAGGTCCTGGATCGGCCGCCCGTCGAGCAGCACCTCGCCCGAGGTCGGCCGGTCGAGGCCGGCGAGGAGCCCGAGGAGGGTCGACTTGCCGCTGCCCGAGGGGCCGAGGATGGCCACGAACTCGCCGGTGGCCACCGACAGGTCGACCGCGTCCAGGACGGTCAGGAGCTTGCCGCCGGAGGCCAGGCGCTTGGTCAGGGATCGGGTCTGGAGGCGGGGCGGGTCGCTCGGTGCGTCAGCCATCGGGGAGGGGAGCTTAGCAGCTGGAGGAGAGGGCGAGCTTCAGGGAATGGCGGGGTGCGGTGGGGCGATTGAAAGGGGAGCATGCGCTGCCTCGTGACACTGCTCGCCCTCCTCGCCACGCTCCTCGCCGGCTGCGGTGCCGCGCCGGGGGCTCCCCCGTCGGCCCAGACCGGAGTCGAGGCCTCTCGGCCGGCTCCGCCGGCCGCCGAACAGCGGCCCCTGGTCGTCTTCCTGGGTGACAGCCTGACCGCCGGTTTGGGGGTCGCCGAGGACCAGGCCTACCCGGCGCTGGTCGGGGAGCGGCTCACCGCGGAGGGGCATTCGGCGCGGGTGGTCAACGCCGGCGTCAGCGGTGACACGTCGGCCGGCGGCGTCGCGCGCCTGGACTGGATCCTCTCGCAGCATCCCGACGTGGTGGTGGTCGGGCTGGGGGCGAACGACGGCCTGCGCGGCCTGCCGCTCGAAGCGACGGAGGCGAACCTGCGCGAGATCGTCCGTCGGGTCCAGGCGTCCGGCGCAAGGGTGATCCTCCTGGGGATGAAGATCCCGCCCAGCTACGGCCCGGACTACTCGGGCCGCTTCGAGGAGATGTACCCCGAGATCGCCCACGACCTCCACGTGCCGCTGGTGCCCTTCCTTCTCGCGGGAGTGGCCGCCCGCCCGGCGCTCAACCAGGCCGACCGGATCCACCCCAACGCCAAAGGGCACGAGAGACTCGCGCAGACGGTCTATCCGTACGTCGAGCGGGCGGTCGAGGCGGTGGAGGAGGCGAAGGGCTAGCGCTCGCCCTGCTTCGCCTCGTCCCACAGGCGGTCGAGCTCTTCGAGACCGACGTCGGCGAGGTTGCGCCCGCCTTGGGCCAGGCGCTCCTCGATGCGGGCGAAGCGACGCCGGAACTTGGCGTTGGCTCCGGCGAGCGCGGCGTCCGGGTCGACGCCCAATTTGCGGCCCAGGTTGACCACCGTGAACAGCAGGTCGCCGAGCTCCTCGGCCAGCGCCGCCCGGTCCGGCGCCTCGGCGGCCAGCGCCTCCCGAAGCTCGCCGGTCTCCTCGGCGAGCTTGTCGAGCACCGCCGCCGGCTCCGGCCAGTCGAACCCGACTCCAGCGGCCTTCTGGGTCATGCGATAGGCGGCGACCAGCGGCGGCAGCGTGGTGGGCAGGCCGGCGAGGAGCGAGCGGTCGCTGCCGGCGGCGAGCTTCCGGCGCTCCCACGCAGCGAGGACCTCCTCGGCGGTCTCGGCCGCTTCGTCGCCGAAGACGTGGGGATGCCGGGCGATCATCTTCTCCTCGATCCGGTCGATCAGGGAGCCCGGGTCGAGGGTGCCGCGCTCGGCACCGAGGCGCGCGACGAAGGCGACCTGGAAGAGGAGGTCGCCCAGCTCGGAGGCGATCTCGTCCCAGTCTCCGGCCGCCGCGGCGGCCGCCGCCTCGTGGGCCTCCTCGATCAGGTAGCCGCGGGCGTCGGCGAGGGTCTGCTCCCGGTCCCAAGGGCAGCCGTCGGGTGCCCGCAGGCGCTCGACCAGGTCGAGGAGGCGGGCGAGATCGGTGGGCGAGGTGCGCGAGGCGCTCGGTTGCCGGTCCGGTGGGGCCTTGCTACGATCGGACATCGGCCTCTGTGGGGGCTCGAGGTGGGAGCGAGGATGATCGCGCAGTGAGCGAAGACGGGATCAAGGTCACCGACAAGCGGATCTTCACACCTGAGGGTGACCTCAAGGAAGAGTACCGCTTTCTCGAGGACGAGGCCAGGAAGACCCCTTCCGAGTCCGCCGAGCCCTCCGTCGGTCGGATGCCCGCCGGCGGGGAGGAGACCAGCGAGGCGGCCCGCTCCCCCGACGAGGTGGCCGCCCCCGAGGCCCAAGCCGAGCGCCCGCCGCTCGACATGCCCTCGCCCGGTCCCGAGGGCGAGTCGCCCGGGTTCTTCGACCTGTTGGCGGTCCTGAGCGAGCCGATCCCGTTCTACCTCGGCGACGCGACACTGCCTAGCGGGGAGTCGGGCGAGGACCTGCACCTGGCCCGTCTCTACATCGATCTGCTCGACCTCCTCCGGCAGAAGACCGCGGGCAACCTCACCGTGCCGGAGGCGAACGCCCTGGAGGACCTCCTCTACCGTCTGCGCCTCCGCTATGTCCAGAAGAGAGGATGAGCTAGGAGCCTGCGCGGCAGAGCTGCGCAGTCGCGCCGCCGCAACCCGAAGGGCCAAGGGGGGTTCCGGGGCGTCTCCGACGTCGCTCGTCTTCGAAGATGTCCCGGCATCGCCTCCTCCTCGCGCCTCGGGTTCACCCCGTAAGACCCCTGCGCGCGACCACGTGGTTCTGCCGCGCAGGCTGCTAGGGAAGCTCCGCCTCAAAGCGACGAGGTGTCTCGGGTGTCTCGGGCTTGGTGAGTCGCAGGTCCCCCGCCCACGGCGAGCGATCGAGCCTGCGCTCGGCAGAACGGCTTCTCCAGAGTGTTGGACCGATCGGCTCTCCCCCCTCGCCCTCGATCCCTCTCCCACCCTCGGGCACCGCGCCCGCAGGGCGTGGTCGGGGGTCCTCGCGCTCTGCCTGGCCCTCGGCGCCCTCGTCCTCGCTCCGGCGTCCGTTCGCGCCCAGACCACCGTCGCCCCGGGCAGCGCGGCTCCGGTCCTGACCCCCGAGGTCCAGGAATCCCTCCTGCGCCTCCAGGAGGGCTGGCTCCAGTGGACCTCGGTCTTCTACGTCCAGGACGAGGAGAAGGCCACCAAGGTTCTCGACGACCTGCTGGCCACCACCGACCACCTGGGGATGATCGGGTTGCCCGACCTGGCCGCGGGCGCCCTGGCCCAGGCGGTGGACAAGGCCCGCGAGGGGGAGAGTTCCCAGGCGTCCCTGGCCCTCGGCGCCGCGGAGCGCCTCGATCCGGGCCGTCCGGAAACCGCCTTCGCCGCGGCCGAGGTGGCCCGCTGGGAGGGCCGCTACGGTGCCATGCTGGTCCAGTATGCCCGCGGTTATCTGCGCCTGCCCCACCTCCTCCTGGCCCGGCGCCTCGCCCTCCACGACATCCTCCTGTGGGCGCTCGCGAGCCTCCTTCTCACCGGCGGGCTCTTCCTGGCCCTCGAGATGGCGACCCGGGGTCCTTCTCTGCTCCAGGCGATCAGCGCATGGATTGGCGAGCACCTCTTCGCCGGGCCGACAGCGCTGGTGGTGACGGTGGCCGTGATCGCCCTGCTCTGGCCGCTCGGTTTGCCCTACGGCCTGCTCTGGCTGGTCCTCTATTGGTCGATCTTGCTCTGGAGCTTCGCGTCGGCCGGTGAACGGGCGGTCTTCGCCCTGCTCTGGCTGCTCGCCGGGTTGACTCCGGTGGCGGTCTCCGAGATCCGTCAGCAGGTCGCCCTCAGCCTCTCGCCGCCGGTCCGCGCCATGGAGAGCGTGGCCGAGGGGCGGCTCTACGGCGGACTCTTCACGGACCTGGGTGTCCTCGCCGCCGTGCTGCCCGGCGAGCCGGCCGTGCGGCAGTTCATGGCGGACCTCCACGCCCGCCTCGGGCAGTGGAACGAGGCCCGCCGGCTGTACGAGGAGGTTCTCGACGCCGAGCCGGAGAACACGGCGGCCATGATCGACCTGGGCGCCTACTACCAGACCCGGGGGTTCTACGGCAACGCCGTGGCTCTGTTCCAGAAGGCGGCGGCGCTCTCGCCCGAGAGCGCCGTCCCCGAGTTCGACCTCTCGCTGGCCTATGCCGAGTCCTACCTCTACGACGAGCAGCATCAGGCGCTCCAGGAGGCGCGCCGTATCGATGACCTGCAGGTGACGCGGTGGCTGGACCGCCCCGAGCACGAACGCGTGGTGACGGTCGAAGGGGGCGTCGCCCGCATCGGCGAGATCCGAGAGCTGCTGCGCGCCGAGTGGAGCGGCACCCGCGGCGAAGCCACCGAAGCGCCCGCCCTGGCGGTGCTGCGCCGGATCCGGCCGCTGATTCTGCTGCTGATCGTCGCCGTCGCGGCGGTGGTCCTCCAGCTCACCGCCGGTCGGAACGTGCAGCGCCCGGTCCGGCCGGCGGGCGGCCTCGCGGAGACGCCGGGCAACCGCGGAGCTCTGTCGGCCCTCGCCTCGATCTTTCTGCCCGGCCTCTCCTCGGTCGCG
>CAZIIB010000232.1:0-6366 GCA_964539125.1 uncultured Thermoanaerobaculia bacterium
CCGGTGAACTACTACACCCTCGAGCTGCTGCCCGCGATGCTCGAGCGCTTCCACGAATGGCACCTGCGCCAGGGCATGGAGCACTCGCCGCTCGAGGGCTTCCGCTGATGCTGAGCGCCGCCTCCCCCGGCGGGGGAGGACGCCTCGGCGGTCCGCTCGGCGAGTGGATCGGGCGCGGCGTCGTCTTCTTCGGCGGCAAGGGGGGCGTGGGCAAGACCACCTGCGCCGCGGCCTTCGCGCGGCTGGCCGCGGAGTCGGGCCGGCGGACCCTGCTCGTGTCGACCGATCCGGCGCACTCGACGGCCGACGTCCTGGGGGCCGAGCTGGGGCCCGAGGAGCGCGAGGTCGGCCCGCGGCTTGCGGCGCTCGAGATCGATCCGGCCCGTGAAGCGGAGGCCTACGTCGAGCGCGTCCGCGGCCAGCTCGGGCAGGTGACGCCGCCCCACCTGCGCTCCGAGATGGAGCGCCAGATCGAGCTCGCCCGCGTCTCTCCCGGGGCGGAGGAGGCGGCGCTCTTCGACCGCCTGGCCGCGCTGGTCGACGCCGTGGGCGAGCGCTACGACCTGGTGGTATTCGACACCGCCCCCACCGGCCACACGCTCCGTCTGCTCACCCTACCCGAGCTCCTCCAGGCGTGGGTCGACGGGCTCCTCGAGCGACGGCGCAACGTCGAGCGGCTCTCGGACATGTGGCGCCGCATGACCGTGGGCCGCGGCGCCGAGGAGCGGCCGGAGGATCCCATCGAGGCGGTGCTGCTGGAGCGACGCCGCACGTTCTACCGGGTGCGCCGGCTGCTGCTCGACGAGCGGCGCTCGGCCTTCGTCTTCGTGTTGATCCCGGAGCGGCTGCCGATCCTCGAGACCGGGCGGGCGATCGAGGTGCTCCGCCGCCACCAGGTGCCGGTGGCGGGCCTGATCGTCAACCGGGTGCTGCCGGAGGAGGCGGGGGAGAGCCGCTTTCTGGCCGCGCGGCGGCGCCAGGAGGCGGCCTATCTGGCCGAGATCAACGCCACGTTCGCGGACCTGCCTCGCTTGACGGTGCCGCTCCTGGCGAGCGACGTCACAGGGCCGGCGGAGCTCGAAGCGGTGGCCGCCGCCCTGGCCGGAGGTGCCACGAGGAAAGGAGAAGCAGAGGGGCGCCCGTAGTCCTCACGAGCGTCCGTCGCGAAACGCCGCTGGTGCTTCCAGATCCAAGGCGCGCGACGGGAGGACGACGGAGGCGTACTTGCCAGTACGTTGAGGAGCCCGGACCGAGCGCAACGCCGGAGATGCTGGCGCGTGCGGCGTTGCAGCAGGAGGCTTGGGAGGACTACGGGCTAGTTGCGGTACCGGTACACGATCCGGCCGCGGCTGAGGTCGTAGGGGGAGACCTCGAGCTTCACCCGGTCGCCGGGGAGAACCCGGATCCGGAAGCGGCGCATCTTGCCCGCGATGCGGGCCAGGACCTCGTGGCCGTTCTCGAGGGCGACCCGGAAGTTCCCGTTGCCCAGGACGTCCTCCACCTCACCTTCGAACTCCAACGCTTCTTCTTTCGGCAAACTGGCTCCTCTCGCAACACGACTCCCCTGAAACGGACGGGCGCGCCACCGGTCCGGACACGACGCCGCAGCGGGCTGCACGCGGGTCGCAGGCGCGGGAGGTCGCGGGTTGGACACACCAATCCCCGGACCGACAAGCTTCCAGGGTAGAGGGCCTCGGGGGTGGCTGTCAACTCGAGCCCCCAGCCGCACCGGCTGCTCGAGGGAGGGTCGTGCCCTTGCGAACGCCTGAGATCAATTTAGACTAAAAAGGTTACAAATTCGCCGCTTTCCGCCGCCTCTGGAGCAGGACCAGGGTGGCACCGGTGCCGCCGAAGCGGGGCGGGGCGGAGACGAAGGCGAGGATCCAGGATGCGACGGGGGGTTCGGCGAGCCAGCCGGGGAGGGCCTCTTTGAGCACGGGGCCGGCCGGTGAGCGCAGGCCCCGGCCGTGGATCACCCGGACGCAGCGCAGACCCGCCCGGCGGGCACGGCGCAGGCCGTCGCGGAGCGCCCCACGGGCCTCGGCCTCGGGGAATCCGTGGAGGTCCACCGTGAGCTCCACGGGCAGCTCGCCGGCCCGGAGGGCCGCGATCTGGCGCGGCGCGACGCCGGGGACGTGGCCGGTGAGGCGCTCGCCGTCCCGAGTCACGCGAAGCGAAGCGGCGGCGGGCGACCCGTCACTCGCGGGCCGGCGGCGGCCGCCCGGCGGGCGTCGCGGAGGCTCCGGGCGGCCCGGGAGCCGCTCCACGCCGCGCATGGCCTGTTCGAAGATCTCCCGGTCCCCGTTCGGCTCGTCGCTGGCCCCTCGTCTCATCGTCCGCCCCACCGGTCGATTCTACGGGGCCTCCGGCCCGGCACCGAAGAAACCGTGAACGAAGGGGTTCCATTCGCGGTGATCCGTGACATACTCACGCTACTGTAACAACCCACCGTCCGGTTTTGCGGGTCACCTGCGGCGAGCTGTAGGGAGCCATCGCGACGGTCGTACGCGGGTGGGCGCACCGACGAGAAAGGAGCTTTTCATGGGTCGGAAGGCTTCACGTATCACCCCGCTCTACGTGCTCGCCGCCTTGCTCCTCTCACTCGCAGCCGTTCCCGCTCAGGCGCAGTGGCAGCTCCAGTCGCCCAACGGAAACAGCTCGATCAAGTTCGGGTTCCTGGCCCAGATGCGCGCCGAGTCTCTCGACACCGGCGCCGACACGGCCCAGAACCTGTTCTTCCGGCGGCTGCGTCTCCTTGCCGGTGGCAAGCTCACCGACAAAGTGAGCTTCTTCATGGAGACCGACAGCCCGAACCTGGGCAAGGCGGGGGCCGGCGGCACCAAGAACGCCGGTGACATCTACATCCAGGACTTCGTGGTCACGTACAAGCCGGGAAGCGATGCGTTCAACCTGGATACCGGCATGCTGCTGATCGAGACCTCCCACAACTCGAACCAGTCGGCGGTGTCGCTGATGACGGTCGACTACGGGCCATACTCCTTTGTCTCTTCCGGGCCGATCGACGCTCGGGTGGGACGGGACTACGGGGTCCGCGCCCGCGGCTACCTGGCGAATGACCACTTCGAGTATCGGGCGGGCATCTACCAGGGCAAGCGTGGCGCCGCCTCCGACAACTCCTTCCGCTTCGCCGGGCGGGCGGTGTTCTACGCCTGGGGTGCCGAGAAGGGCTTGTTCTACCGCGGCACCAGCCTGGGCAAGAGCAAGACCCTGGCCTTCGGCGTGAGCGCCGATCACCAGGAGGACTACGACGCCTACGCCGGGGACATCTTCTGGGATCAGCCCCTGAGCGGCGGCAACGGCTTCACCTTCCAGGCGGACTGGATCCAGTACGACGGCGACGTCTTCCTGACCAATCTGCCGAAGCAGGACGATGCTCTGGTGGAGGTTGGGTTCTACTCCGCGGCCACCAAGCTCCTGCCCTTCGTCCAGTACGCGAAGCGCAACTTCGACAACCCCGCCACCGGCGACGAGGATCAGCTCCAGGTGGGGCTCGGCTACATGTTCCGCGGCCACAACGGGAACCTCAAGCTCTCCTACGGCAGGCTCTCGAAGGACGGGACCGCCGACCGCGACCTGTACTGGCTGAACTACCAGGTCTTCGCCTTCTAGAACGCCCCGAGCAGGGGGTGCGGGCCACCGCACCCCCTGCTCGCGGCTCAGCTCGTCAGCGCGCGCAGCCGCGCGGCGCCGAGCCGCGCCCGGAGCGCCAGGAAGAGCTCCGCCGTCGCGAGGGCGTCGGTCAGCGCGTGGTGATAGTCGTAGGCGGGCAGGCCGAAGCTCTCGCGCACCGCCCCGAGACCGCGGGGCATGGGCCGGTCGTGGGCCCGAATCGCCGCCAACCGCTGCTCGAGGCGGCCGACCAGGGCCTGTGTATCCACGACGCGGCGCCGGCGGGGCCAGGAGCGCCCGAGGCGGTGCCACGCCCGGCGCAGGAAGGCGACGTCGACGGAGGCGTGGTGGACCAGGAGGATCGCGTCGTCGAGGCGGCGGTCGATCTCGACGGCGACCTCGGCCAGCGGCGGGGCACGGTGGAGCTCCTCCGGCAGGATGTGGTGCACTCCGATGGCCTCGTCGTCGAGGCCCTCGAAGCTCCCCGGATGAACCAGGCTGTAGAAGCGCTCTCCCCAGCGGATCGAGCCCGCGCGCACGGGCACCATGCCGACCGAGAGGATGCGGTGGCGCCGCGGATCGAGCCCGGAGGTCTCGAGATCGAGGGCCCAGTAGAGGACCTCGTCCCAGCGCGGGGAGGAGAAGAGCACGCGGAGATATTAGCCGCGAGTCAACCCAGCATGGCGGTGCCGTAGCGCAAGGAAACCGCCTCCTGGATCTCCCGGATGGCGAGGAAGGCCTCCTTGAGGTGCCGGCGGGTCAGGTGCGAGAGGTCGTCGAGGGGCACCGAGTTGTCGGCCGGGCGCCCCTCGCGTACCGCCTCGAGCTGGTGCCCGAGACGCAGGCGCAGGAGGAAGCGGAAGGCCTCGGAGAGGGTCTCGGCGCCCTCCGCGCTCAGGCTGCCGGCGGCGGCCGCGGCGGCGAGGCGGTCCACCGTGCTCCGCGCCAGTACCTGACCCTCCAGGGCGAAGAGCCGCGCAAGGCTGACCACCGGGATGATGCCGCCACGCTTCAGGTCCACGGCGCCGGAGCGCTCCCGGATCTGGCGGAAGAGACCGATGGGCGGCCGGAACTCGAGGGCGTTCTTCGCCATGTGGGCGAGGAACGAGCGCTGGGAGCGGGCCTCCGCGATCACCTCGTCCAGGGGGGCCAGCGAGAGCTCCCCGTGGACCGACCGGAAGTCGAAGAAGTTGGCGGCGTCGATCAGGGCCTGGGGCTCGGGCTCACCGAGCCAGCCGCTGAAACGCTCGAGCCACACGGCGAGAGGGTGATGCCAGCGGTCGGCCATGAATCCGCCGGGACAGGGTGGGATGCCGAGCCGGATCAAGCCGCCGACCACCCGCTCGGCGAGGTCGGCGAAGTAGCGGCGCGCCTCGTCGCTGTCGTCGGCGTAGACCAGGGCGTTGTCCTGGTCGGTGAGCAGGGCCTGTTCCCGCCGTCCTTCGGAGCCGAAGACGATCCAGGCGTAGGCGCAGGGAGGCTCGCCCAGCTCCCGCTCCGTCAGACGCAGGAGGCGCGAGGCGGCGGCGTCGTTGACGCTCGAGACGATGCGGCCGATCTCGACGGCGTCCAGGCTGCCGCGGAAGAGCACCTCCACCATGCCGCTGAGCTGCCCCGAGTAGTCGGGGAAGGTCTCGGCGCTCTCCATCTTCTCGACGCGCGAGAGCAAGTAGATCGGGCTGCGGTGGTGGTGGCGCAGCAGATCGCTGTCGGTGACCACGCCCAGGACCTCGTCGCCCTCGACCAGAGCCAGGTGGTGGATGCTGTTCTCGAGCATGGCGACCAGGGCCTCGAACACCGCCGTGCCGGCGGGGAGCGTCCGGAGCGGCCGGCTCATCACCCGCGAGACCGGAGTGTCGGCGGGCCGGCCGCGAGCCAGGACCCGCCGGCGCAGGTCGCGGTCGGTGACGATGCCCAGCGGCCGGCCGCTCACCAGGATCGAGCTCACGCCCTCGCGGGTCATCGCCCGAGCGGCTTCGGCGACCGTCGCCTCGGGGCGGACGAAGACCGCCGCCCGGGTGACCAGGTCGGCGACGGGCGTCGAGAGATCGCCCGAGAGCAGCGGTGACTCACTCTGGGCGGCGCGGCGCAGGCGGCTTGCCAGGCCGGCGACGAAGAAGTCCGCGAACTCTCGTTCCTCCATGAGACGATGGAAGACGTCGCCCGGGATCCGGAAGAGCAGGCTGTCCTCCTCGGCGACGACGTCGGTCGACGGCGGCCCGCCCGCCAGGAGCGACGGGTAGCCGAAGACCTCCCCCTCCTCGAGGACCTGGAGAAGCAGTCCGTCCCGCTCCAGGCGCACGGCCCCTTTGCGGACCACGAACAGGTTGCGGTTCTCCGGGTCGGAGCGTCGCATCACCGCTTCGCCCCGCGGCACGTACGTCACCTCGAGCCGTTCGAGGACCCGCTCGAGCAGATTCGGCTGGAGCCGGTCGAAGGGCGGGTGGCGCGGTAGGAAGACGTCGGGTTCCATCGCTGGGGACCAGGCTAGAGACTACAACGCCCCCTCCGCCGGCGGGGCGGAGGGGGCGTTGCGGGGTATCGAACCGATCAGTGGGTGGAGCCGGCCCCGGCGCCTCGCGGCACGCGGACCATCTCGACCATCTGACGGATCTCCTCCGGGGGCGGCGGAGTCAGGCGCGAGACGACGAAGGTCACGATCAGGTTGAGGATCATGCCGACCGTCCCGATGCCTTCGGAGCTGATCCCCAGGAACCACGGGGACATGCCGAAGAA
>CAZIIB010000233.1:0-6363 GCA_964539125.1 uncultured Thermoanaerobaculia bacterium
TGGCTCATCTCCTACCTCCTGTTGCAGAGATCGCAGAAGGGAGCCCGCCGCCCGCCGAGTTTCGCGTTCTCGGCGGGGCGCAGGCCCGTCCTACGGTTCGTCGTCTGAGAAACCCAGCCTCTCGGCGAACGCCTCCCAGAGCGCCCGCTGCTGGGCCATGGCGGTGAGATTCTCCGGATGCCACTGGACCGCTCGCACCCACCATTCGGGCGAGTCCAGGTAGACCGCCTCCACCAGGCCGTCGGGCGCCTCGGCCACGGCGACCAGGCCTTGCCCCAGGTCCTTGACGCCCTGGTGATGGCGGCTGTTGACCAGCGGGCTCTCCCCGGCGAGTAGGCGGCCCAGGGCGGTTCCTACGCCGTCCACCTTCAGGGAGTGAACCAGCGCGTCGTTCGGGTTGGAAAGCTGGTGCAGCACGGGGGTGGGAAGCTGGAGGGCGAGGTCCTGCCAGAGGGTGCCGTCCAGGAAGACGTTGAGCATCTGGATCCCCCGGCAGATCCCCCACGTCGGCACCGCCGCCTCGCGGGCGCCGGCCAGCAGGGCGAGCTCCATGGCGTCGCGCTCGGGGAAGAGGGCCACCCGGGCCTCCGGGATGGCGGTCTCGCCGTAGAGGGCAGGCTCCACGTCCTCACCGCCGGCGAGCACCAGGCCCAGGGCCCCGGCGCCCAGCGCGCGGTCGTCGCGGCCGGCCTCCGGCTGGATCACCCGGATCCGCTCGGAGGGAACGCCGGCGAGCTCGAGGGCGGCGCGATAGGCGGGGGCCTTGTCTCGCTCGGGCGAGCCCACCGAGATCAACACGTCGCCGCCGGGGGAGCTCATCGTTTCCAGCTCCTCGATACGGTCTCTGCCGGGCGTCGGATCACGCCGAAGTCGTGACGAACGAGCCGAGCCCCTCGGGCCCCGGAGCGGGCGGAAGGTGGCGTCCCCTTCTCCCCCGCGGGGTGGGAAGGGGATCGAGGGGATGCGGGGGGCATCCGGTGCATCCAGCGGTTTGGAGTAGCCCATGCGACGAGCGCAGGCTCGATCGACCGACGTGGGCGGGGGAGCTGCGGCCCCCGAAGCCTGGAGCGCTCGAGATGCCCCGTCGTTTGGAGGCGGAGCTTCACTAGACCGTCTCGACCAGCGCGGCCGCGCCCATCCCCCCGGAGACGCAGAGCGTCGCCAGCCCGCGCTTCGCGCCCGTGCGCGCGAGGCCGTGGAGGAGGGTGACCAGGATGCGGGCGCCGGTACAGCCGATCGGGTGGCCCAGGGCGATCGCCCCGCCGTCCGGGTTCACCCGCTCGCGGTCGAAGCGGAGGCCGAGCTCGTCGAGGGCGTCCAGGCAGGCCACCACCTGGGTGGCGAAGGCCTCGTTCAGCTCCACTGCGGCGATCGCGTCGGGGGCGACGCCGGTGCGCCCGAGGAGCGCTTGGGTAGCCGGTACCGGGCCGATCCCCATGATCCGCGGCTCGACGCCTACCACCTGCCAGTCGACGAGCCGGGCGACCACCGGCAGACCGAGCTCGGCGGCGGCTTCCTCGGAGGCCACCAGCACGGCGGCGGCGCCGTCGGTGATACCGGAGGCGTTGCCCGGGGTCACCGTTCCGCCGTCGCGGAAGACGGCGGGGAGCTTGGCGAGCTGCTCGGGGGTGACCCCGTCGCGCGGATGCTCGTCGACGGCGACCACCGTCGCGCCCTTCCTGCCCGGCACCTCCACCGGCGCGATCTCGTCGGCGAAGCGGCCGGCGCGGCGGGCGCGCTCGCAGCGGTGCTGGCTCTCCAGGGCATAGGCGTCCGCCTGCTCGCGGGTGATCCCCCGCTCCTCGGCCAGCTCCTCGGCGGTCTCGCCCATCACCAGGCCGGAGATCGGGTCGTTGAAGCCGTCGCGGTACATGCCGTCCACGATCTGATCGTGGCCCAGCCGATAGCCCCGGCGGGCGCGGGGAAGCATGTAGGGGGTGTTCGACATGCTCTCCGTGCCGCCGGCGAGCACCACCCGGGCCTCGCCCAGGAGGATGGCCCGCGCACCGGCGAAGACCGACTGCAGGCCGGAGGCGCAGGCCTGGTTGATGGTGAAGGCGGGCCGCTCCACCGGCACGTCGGCCCGGAAGGCGACCTGGCGAGCGGTGTTGGTCCCGCCGCCCGCCTGCCGGCCGTGGCCGAAGATCGTCTGGTCGACCGCTTCGGCGGCGACGCCCGCGCGCTCGAGGCAGGCCCGGGCCGCCGCGGTGCCCAGGTCCGCCGCCGACAGCGGGGCGAGGGAGCCGCCGAACTTGCCGATCGGGGTGCGGACCGGAGCCGCGAGGACGATTCCCGGTCGGCTCATCGGCCGGAAAACTGCGGCTTCCTCTTCTCGACGTAGGCCGCCAAACCCTCCTTGGCGTCTCCGCTCTCGAAGAGCTGCTGCTGGAGCTCCCGCTCGATGGCGAGGCCGCTCTCGAAGGGCACCTCCCAGCCGGACTGGACCGAGCGCTTGATCCGGCCCACCGCCTTGGAGGCCCGGTTCGGCGGGCAGAACTGACGGGCGAAATCGTGGACCTGCGCCGCGAAGTTCTCGCTCTCGAAGATGCGGTTGACCAGGCCGAGCTCCTCGGCTCGCTCGAAGGAGACCAGCTCACCGGTGACCATCAGGTCGATGGCTCGGGACTTGCCGACGAGCCGCGAGAGACGCTGGGTCCCGCCGGTGCCCGGGAGCACGCCGAGGTTGATCTCCGGCAGCCCGACCTTGCCCGCGCCCCGCTTGGCGATCCGGAGGTCCGCGGCCATGGCGATCTCGAGGCCGCCGCCCACGGTGTGGCCGTTGAGCGCCGAGATCACCAGCTTCGGGGTCTGCTCGAGGCGGTTCAGCGTCTCGTTGGCGTGCAGGCAGAAGTAGTACTTGAAGCGCGGCTCGGCCTCGGTGAGCATCTGGATGTTGGCCCCGGCGCAGAAGAACTTCTCGCCCCCGCCCTGGAGCACGAGCACGTAGACGTCGTTGTCGAACCGGGCGGTGAGGATCGCCTCGTCGAGCTGACGCATCATCGGGTAGGTGTAGGTGTTGGCGGGCGGATCGTCGAGGGTGATGTAGGCGACGCCGTCCCGCGCCTGGTAGCGCACGAGTGTCTTCTCGGAAGCGATAGATTCAGCCACTGTGTCTCCTCCGTGGATTATCCCTGAGTGGATCCTCAAACGAGGCCCAGCATGGAGAGTTTCGGGTCGGGACGAGCGACCCGGAGCCCGGGCTCACTCGCGGGCCATTGTTGCACGACGGGCCGGAGCGGGCAAGGAACGGAAGAGCCTCCTTGACCCCGAGGGGGCGCCTTTCTAGAATTGGTGGGTTACACTCCCTTCGATGCTTTGCTGGCTGCGGCGTCCCCGATCCACCGGTCCTCGATGATCACGGGCTACAACACCGACGTCCGTCATCACGACGTGGTCTTCCACGTCCAGACCGAGGACAAGGGCACCGACAATCCCTTCATAGAGAGCCTCGTCTACGTCGGCGGCCAGGTGCTGGCCGCCAAGCGGGCAGGGTACGCCGAGCTCCTGGCCGAGGGCCAGGGCGACCGGGCGATCGTGGAGCTCATGGAGCGCCAGCACCGCACGGTCATCGCCGCGATCAAGAACGGCCGCTTCGACGCCAAGCTCGAGGCCCTCCTCGACGCCCGCAAGGCCGCCGCGGGGACGGCCACGGTGGTGGGCACCGCGGTCGCCTCCGGTCCGGTCGCGCCGCCGGTGGAGACCTACGACCCGGCGGCGGAGCCCGAGCGCACGCTCGATCAGGTGATCCTCGAGTACCTCACCAACGAGGCCGACCAGGAGCAGCTCCTGCTCACGGTCGAGGGCGACGGCGACCTGACGCTGGGGGCCGGGGCGGCGCTCGCCCTGCGCACGACGTCGTCGAAGACCGGGCGCCCGGTTTCCGGGGCCCGGGTGCAGGTGCGCATGATCTCGACCGTCGCCGACCCCCGAATCCTGGCGAGCGGCGAGACGGACGACGACGGCCTGCTCTCCCTCTCGTTCGACATCCCGAAGCTCGATCGCGGCACCGCGGCGCTGATCATCTCGGCCGCCTCGGCCTTGGGCCACGCCGAGATCAAGCATTTATTGTAAGAATGCTCCGAAACGCCGCCGGGGTCCGACTGGGCTCGACTTCGCTCATCGGGGGTTCCCCTTTCCACCCTCGAGGGAGGAAGGGGACGCCCCCACCCGGGGCCTGCCGGGAGCTCTGGTGAGGTCCGGATGCCTTCCATCTGGTTGAACGGAGAGTCTCGGGAGGTGGGGGAGGGGGCGACGGTCCTCGACCTGCTCAGCGAGATGGGCCGCCATCCGCGCACGGTGGCGGTGGAGCGCAACGGCGAGATCCTGCCCCGCGGGCGCTACGAGGCGACGGTTCTCCGCGAGGGCGACCGGCTGGAGGTCGTCGGCTTCGTCTCGGGCGGATGACGGCGGCGGAGCGGCGGGGAATTCGAGGGTGCCCTCCGCAGTTGAACCGGATGCCGGGGTGCGCCTTGCCTGCGCCGGCCCGGTCGGATATATTTCGCTTTCGCCGTGGGCCGCTAGCTCAACTGGCAGAGCAGCAGACTCTTAATCTGCGGGTTCGGGGTTCGACTCCCTGGCGGCTCACCAACCATCGCCTTCCGCCTCCGCTTTCCCGGCGCCACCCTACGCGGTTCGATACACTTCGAGGGCCCGAGGAGACGGCGGCAACCCACCGCGGCTTCCGCCGGACCGATGCGAAAGTGGCGGAATTGGTATACGCGCTAGACTTAGGATCTAGTCCCGAGTGATCGGGTTGGGGGTTCGAGTCCCCCCTTTCGCACAACGCCTTTCACCTTCCCCGAGTCGATTCCCACGATGAGCGTCGTTCAATCGATCCAAGACGTGGGCCCCTGCCGCAAGGAGCTGCGGATCGAGGTGCCCGCCCCCGCCGTCGAGGCGGAGACCCAACGCGTCACCCAGGAGTACGGCCGCCGGGTCAAGATCCCGGGCTTCCGGCCGGGCAAGGTGCCGGCCAAGGTCGTGCGCCAGCGCTTTCACCAGGAGATCGACCAGGAGGTCGTAGACCGTCTGGTGCCCCGCTACTGGCGTCACGCCGAGTCCGAGAGCGGTATCGAGCCGATCACCCAGCCGGAGCTCGCCGGCGTCGACGACCGCGAGGCCGGCGAGCCCCTGGTGTTCACCGCGCGAGTCGAGGTGCGCCCCGAGATCACGCTGGGTAACGTCGAGGAGTTCGACCTGCCCGACCCGCCGGCCGAGCCCTCCGACGAGGACGTCGACGCGGCTCTCGAGGAGCTCCGCCGGCGCGCCGGTGACTGGGTGCCGGTCGAGCGGCCGGCCGGCCAGGGCGACCTGGTGACCGTGGCGATCCGCGAGGTCGGGACGGGGGAGGCGGAGGAGGAGCCCGAGCCCGACACCCTCGATCTCGAGGTCGGCTCCCCCCAGGTCTGGGAGGAGCTCTCCGTCGCGGTCTCCGGCCTGTCCGAGGGGCAGAAGGGCGACTTCTCCCGCATGGACGAGCAGGAGGGCGAGGTGCGCGAGCGGAGCTTCCGCTTCGAGGTCCGGGCGGTCAAGGAGCGCGAGCTGCCCGACCTGGACGACGAGCTGGCCAAGGACCTGGGCGAGTTCGAGACCCTGGCGGAGCTGCGCGACGCGGTGCGCCATCGCCTGACCCACGAGAAGCAGGCGGAGCGTCACGAGCAGCGGGAGCGGGCCCTTCTCGACCAGCTCCGCGAGCGCCACCCCATCGCCCTGCCCGAAGGCCTGGTCGACGAGGAGACCGAGAAGGTGGTGCGCGACTACGCCGAGGGCCTGGCGCGCCAGGGAGTCGATCTCGAGCGCACCGAGATCGACTGGCGGGCGATGGCCGAGCAGGCCCGTCCGAGCGCCGAGAAGCGGGTCCACGCCCGCCTGCTCCTCGACGCCGTGGCGCGGAAGGAGGAGCTGACCGTCGACGAGGCCGAGCTCGAGCGCACCCTCTCGGAGCTCGCGCGGGCCCAGGGCACGACCAGCACCGCGGTGCGCCGAGCCCTCGACCAGGACGGCCGGCTGGGGCGTCTCCGCGCCCAGCTCCTGCGATCCAAGACCCTCCGCAGCCTGCTGGGCGAGCTGCCCGCGGCGCCGGAGGAGGCGGCCGGAGACGCCCCGGGGAGCGCCGCCGAGGAGGCCGAGGGTGGAAACGCTCCGACGCCCGAAGACGTAGAATCCGCAACAGGTGAATGATCGCCGCTCGCCGAGCGGCAGGGAGGTTCAAAGGGACATGTTGATCCCGATGGTCGTGGAGCAGTCGAGCCGGGGCGAGCGGGCCTACGACATCTACTCGCGCCTGCTCAAGGACAACATCATCTTCATCGGCCGGCCGATCGACGACGACCTGTCGAGCCTGATCATCGCCCAGATGCTCTT
>CAZIIB010000234.1:0-6357 GCA_964539125.1 uncultured Thermoanaerobaculia bacterium
AGCGCCGGCCGGTCCATAGCCGGTGACGTAGCCGGGGTAGTCGCCGGACGGGTCCCCGGGGGGCGGCATGACGTAGTTGTCCCCTGGATCTCCCGGCGCGGGCATGACGTAGTTGTCCCCCGGGTCGCTGGGAGGCGGCATGACGTAGTTGTCTCCGGGGTCCCCGGGAGGCGGCATGACGTAGTTGTCGCCCGGGTCGGAGCCGGGGCCTCCCGGCCGTCCGGAGCGTGGAGCGGCGCCGGCGCCAGAGAGTGGGCCGCCGGTGCCCTCGAAGATGTTGATCTGTAGGCTACGGGTCGTCATCGGGTCACCTCGTCGGATCGGTGGGGTTCATCGGTTCGGAGGGGCGCTCACGGAGGCGGCCGCCCGGTAGGGTGGAATCCCGAAGGCGCCGAAGCGGGTGCGTCTTCGGGCGCTTCGCCGCGGAGCGGGCCTTCAGGGAGGAGCGAAGGGCAGCGGCCGCCAGTCGCCCTGGAGGACGAAGGCGGCCCACTGGCGGGGCGGCTTGCCGGCGCGCCAAAGGGAGCGTTGGGCTTCCTGGAGGGCCCGCCCCGGTGCCAGACCGCGCTGCAAGAGCCCGTGGTAGAAGCCCGCCATGAGGTCGCGGGTGCTCCGGTCCTCGACCTGCCAGAGGCTCACGAGGACCCGGGCGGCGCCGGCGTAGAGGAAGGCCCGGGGGAGGCCGCTCACCAGTCCCTCTCCGCGGACCGGCCGGCCCAGGGCCGTGTCGCAGGCCGAGAGCACGACCAGCTCGGCCGGCAGGTCGAGGTCGTAGATCTCGTGGGCGTAGAGGGCGCCGTCGACCGCCCGGCCCTGGCGGTTCCGCTCGGACAGCGCCAGATACGAGAGCAACGGCTGCTCGGCGTCGAGGACGCCGTGGGTGGCGAAATGAAGCACCCGGAAGCCCGCGAGGGCGCCGCCGGCGACGGTCGCCTTCGCGGCGTCGAACCCGATCGCCTGGAAGACCCTGTCGGGCGGCAGGCCGGCGAGGACCGCGGCCGCCTCCTCCCCGGAGTAGGGCAGGCGCCGGAAGCGGGCGGACGCTCCCCCCCCGCGGGCGGCGGGCCGGACCGTGGCCGGGCCCGCGTCGCTGCGTGCCAGCCGTTCGTCGCCCGCGCCGTAGACCGGGTCGGCCACCACCGCCAGCCAGCCCGGCGCCGGCCGGCGCGTTGCCAGCAGCCGCCGCTGCGCCACCAGCGCGGACACCGAGGGCAGGTCGACGACTTCGTGGCCCGCCACCAGCGGCGGCGCGTCGGCGCAGGGGCCGGCCGCCGCCGGGTCGGGGAGGGCGGCGAAGGGGACCGTTTCGAGGGCGCCGTCGGCGACCACCACCAGGCGCCGCTCTCCGAGCAGCGCCGCGGCCGGCGCCAGCACCTCGCGGGCGAGCGCGCAAAGGGCCGGTGGGTTCCTCCCGGGCCAGTCGAGGCTGCGCAGCCAGCGTCCCGCCTCGAGGGCCGTCGCTTCGATCTCGGCCCGTGGCGGCAGGGAAAAGGTGGCGAAGGCGTCGCGGGAGACGGCCCATAGGCGGCTCGCACCGTCGCCCAGGCGGTACTCGAGAAGCAGCGTGTCGTCGTCGAGCAGGTCGCGCTGGACGGCGGCCAAGGAGAGCGGCTCGGGCGCCGTGATGGCGGCATAGGCGGGGCTCGCCCGGCGGATCTCTCCGCGCACCGTCTCGAGGTCGGCGACCCGGGCGTCGATCTCCCGGCGGCGCTCTTGGAGCGCCTCGCCGCGGAGGCTCTGCTCGGTGGAGTCGAGATAGTTGAGCTGCCGCTGGAGGCTTCGCTCGTGCGCGACCAGGGAGGGATCGGTGCGCCGCTCGAGGCCGGCCCCCGAATCGAGGAGCAGGTCGCGGAGCGCCTGCGCCCGCCCCCGCTCGGCGGTCGCCCAGGCCGCTTCGCCGAGTCCGAGGCCGGTCTGGAGAGCGATCTGGAGGTCGAAGGCATCCTGGGCGGTGGCGAAGAAGGCGGCCCGCAGGTCGTCGCGGAGCACCGTCGGGCGGACCGCCTCCAAGATCGCGAGCGCTCGCGTGTTCGAGGCCAGGGCCTCGCGGTCGCGGCCCAAGGAATGCTCGGCGCGGGCCACGGCGGTCAGGGCGTCGGCGAGCCCCGAGCGGTCGCCGTGGGAGGCGGCGAGGTCCCGCTCCCGCTCGTAGGCGGCCAGGGCCGCGGCCGCCTCCCCCCGGCGCTCGGCGAGGGCGCCGGCGATGCGCGCCACGGTCACCTCCTCGAGGGGACAGGTGTTCTGGCCGAGGGTCGCGTAGGCGTCGGACATCCGGGCGTCCACCGACGTACCGCCGAGGGTCCGGTCCTCGAGAAGGGCCAGGCTCGCGAGCGCCGTCGCCCGGCCGCAGGCATCGAACCCGGTGGGGACCGCGAGCGCCGCCTCGAAGTCCCGGCGCGCTTCCTCCGGCCGCCCCTGCTCCTCGGCGAGCAGGCCCAGCCGCTTCAAGGTTCTCGCCTTCCAGTAGGGATGGGTGCGGATCTCCGCGGGACGGTAGAGCGCCAGCGCGGCCTCGAAGAGCTCCCTGGCGCGATCCGGGTCCTGGAAGTAGCGGGCGTAGAGCAGGCCCAGGTCGTGAAGGGCCAGGGGTCGGGTGTTGGGGTCTTCCGCCGGCAGGACGCGGAGCGCCGCCTGGAACCGGCTGAGGGCGAGCTGGACCTCTCCCTCGTTCATGTAGGCGGTGCCCAGGCCGTAGAGCGCCGCCCCCTCGAGCGGCCGGTCGCCGGTCGTCGCGGCGAGGCTCGCGACCTCCTGGAACTGCTGGACCGCCTCGCCGGCCTCGGCGTTCCAAACCAGGCAAGAGGCCAGGGTGAAGCGCACCATCGACTCCCAGTAGCGCTCGTCGCTCCGGGCGAGGAGCGCCGCGGCCTCCCGGTAACGCGCCGCCGCCGGTCCGTACTCGGCGTGGTCGTAGTGATCCTGGCCCAGCCGGGCCAGGACCTCGGCCTCGAGCACCGGCTCGTCGAGCCGCCGCCAGGTGGCGAGGGCCCCGGCCCAGGAGGCAAGCGCCCGCTGCCTCGAATCGCGGGCGTACGCCTCGGTCTCCCGGAACCGCCGGTAGGTGGCGGCGGCGAGGCGGTCCCGCCGGGAGGCCGGGCGCAGGGCGACCACCCGGGCCTCGTAGCGCCCGGGTCCGTGGTTGGGGAAGGCGTGGACGACGAGGGTGTAGGAGCCGGAGCTCTCGGCCACCGCCATGAGGAGCTCGGGACCGCGGGCGTTGATCAGCCGGTCGGCCGAAAGGAGGAGCCCGCCCGCGGGATCGCGGAGCGAGAGCTCGACGTCGACGTCGTGCTGTTCGACCCGGAGGCGGAGGAAGCCGCCCTGGTCGAGGGGCAACCGATAGCTGTGGGTCTCGCCGGGTCCGAGATCGGCCGAGAGCGCGCCGCCGGTCCGGAGCTCACCGGCCGGCCAGCGCCTCTCCTCGGGCGCCCGGCCCGGTTCCGGACCCGCCGGTGCGGGCGCCTCGGCGGCCGGGGTCTGCCGCCGGCCGGTCTCGGCCGGCCGACCTCCCGGAGCCGGGCCGCAGCTCCCGGTCAGGAGGACCAGCAGGAGCGTCGCGGCGGTCTCGAGCCCGGCGAGGTGGGGCCGCGTTTCGCCACGTCGAGCTCCATGGTGGGTCATTTCTCTAGACGGTTGATCAGGCCGGAATCGTGGCGAACGAGCCGAGTTTTCGGACGCGGCGAGACCGGGTGGGGGCGTCCCTCTCCCGACCACGCCCTGCGGGCGCGGGACCTGCGACTCAGCAAGCCCAAGACACTCGAGACGCCTCGTCGGTTTGAGGCGGAGCTTCCTCAGGAAGTGACTCCCCCGGGTCGGACGATTTCAAAGCGATAGGTCGATATCTCTCGCTCGGGCTCGCAGCCCGACAGCCGGAGGCGGTAGCGGCCAGGCCCGGCGCGATCGAGGAGCAGGCTCACTCGGCCCAGCTCGTCGAGCTCGAGACCCCGAACCGTCCGGCGGGTGCCCGGCCCGGTGAGCTCGGCCCGGTACTGCAGGCAGCGCTCGGGGGGCGCCAGCACCAGGCGCAGGGGCTCGCCCTCCGGGAGCGCCAGGGCCGGGACTTCCCTGGAACGCGTCGCCTCCGAGAGCTCGAGACTTCGGAGGTTGGCCAGCACCCGGTCGCCCCGACTCTCGAGCTGCCAGACCCACGAGCCGAGTCCGAGCACCGCGAGCAGCAGAGCGGCGGCGAGGCCGGCGAGCCATGCGGGGGGGCGGCGCGAGACGGCGGGACGCGCGCCGCGCCGCCGTTGGAAGTCCCGCCAGGCGGCATGGACCGCCAGGTCGGCCGGCTCGTCGGTGCGATCCGCTCCCGCTGTGGGCTGCGGCGCGGTCCGGGCCTCGGCGAGGTCCGCCAGGTCGAGGAGCTTGCGCGTCGCCGCGGGGCTCGCCACCAGGCGGCGCTGGAGCGCGGCCTCGGCCTTCGGCGGCAGCCGGCCCTCCAGGTAGTCCAAGAGCTCCTCGGTCTCGGGTTCGGGCCCCGACCCGGCGGTCTCGCGGGCGAGGGCCGCAAGCTCGGCGGTCAGGGCCTCCACGTCCTTCGTCCTCTTCGAGCTAGACATCGGAATCTCCAAACGCAAAGCCTGCCAGGCGCTCCTCCAGCTTCTTGCGCGCCCGGAACAGGTGGGCCTTGACGGTCTCGACCGAGATCTTCTTGACCACGGCGATCTCCCGGTAGGCGAGGTCGTGGTCCAGCCGCAGCGTCAGACAGTCGCGCATCTGCTCGGGCAGCTCGGCGACCGCGGCGCGCAGCTCCCGGCGCCGCTCCTCGGCGAGAACTCCCCCGAGCTGGCGCCCGGGAGTGCTGGCGATGGCCTCGGGCTGGTCCATGGCGTCACGAGAGATCTCGACTCCCGACCGCTTGGCGGTGGCGGCACGGCGCCGCCATTTCAAGTAGGTCGTGCCGGCGACCCGGTAGAGCCACGCCTCGAATCGCTCGCGGTGCTCGTAGGTCTCCAACCCCTTGTAAATCCCGAGGAACGTCTCTTGGGTGAGGTCGAGGGCGTCGTCGGCGGAGAGCCCCCGCCGGGCGAAGAAGCGCTGGAGGGCGCGGAAGTAGGTCTCGTAGATCAGGCGGAAGGCCGCGTCGCGATCGGCGCCGCGCGCGGTCTGGAAGCGGCGCACCGCCGCACCGACCCGGTCCTCGCCGGGGTCCCCGCTCCCCGCCCGCGGCGGCGGGCCGGTGTCGCTGGCCGAAGCGGCTTCCTGGTCGTTCATCCCCGCATCTCCGCCGGTGGACCACGGAGCTTTTCGTGAACAGATGAGATGAATCTATCAGCGAAAGCCGAAATCGCCGCGGATGACCCGAACCGCCGAGCCTCGGATTGGAAGAGGCGAGTGGGCCGCGTAGGCCCGTCGAGCGATGCAAATCACCGAATCGAACCGAGGAGAAACCATGCACCACCGCAAACCGAGCTTCCTTCTGACCTGCCTCGCCGCCGCCCTCGTCTTCGGCGCCGGCGGCGCCCACGCCCAGTGCCTCCCCGGGCACCTGGCCTACTTCGACCTGGCGTACGGGGCGGAGATCGTCATCGGTCCCGAGTTCACGCCGCAACAGCCGGTGCTGGCCGTGAGCAGCGACACCCAGTGCGGGTCGGCCGCGTACAAGACGGCCCTCGCCGTCACCGTGCCGGAGTGGTGTCACGGCGTCGAGGTCTGGCTCGACTATGCGGGCGAGCCCCACGGCTGGACGCTCAACATCGGCGACTCGGCGACCAACAACGGGTACGGCGGCGACGCCGGGACCCTGCCCGCGGGTCAGAACGCCGAGGTCCAGATCCTGAACCAACAGCTCACCGTCTTCAGCGCCGCGGACAACCCGGTGGACGTCGACGCCATGGTCTCGGAGAGCCTCGCCCTCACCCAGGGTGCCCTGCGCTTCGAGGTGGGCGACCAGACTCTCTCCTGGGGTCAGCCGCTTTCCGCCCTGGCGACGCCGGACCTCCAGCGGTTGTTCTTCCTCCCCACCAACCCGGTCGCTCCCGACAACCGGGACATCTACATCGGTCTCAACCGCACGATCGGCGAATCGAGCCGTGACGGCTGCGGCCTGCGCCGGGCCCTGGTGATGTTCGACTAGGTCCTCGATCGGCGACCCGTGCGAAGCGGGCCCGGGGCGATGCCTCGGGCCCGCTTCATCGCGTCAGGGCGCCGGGCTCGGGAAGCGGAGGAGCCGGCCGCCACCCGGGTCGCACACCCAGGCCTGGCCGCGGTCGTCCACGGTCACGCAGTGGGCGTGAGGGGCGGTCCGGGCGGTGGCGACGAGGGAGAGCTTGCCCGCCTCCGAGACGCCGAGGACCGCCATCGTGGCACTCCGGCCGCCCGGCAGGTAGAGCCGCGAGCGCGGCGCATCGAAGGCGA
>CAZIIB010000235.1:0-6335 GCA_964539125.1 uncultured Thermoanaerobaculia bacterium
CTCCGCCGCCTCCGCCTGGCTCGCCGAGCTGGGCGACGACGAGCGCTTCTTCCTCTGGGTCCACTTCTACGATCCCCATGCTCCCTACTCGCCGCCGCCGCCCTACCGCGACCGGTACCGCAACGACCTCTACCAGGGCGAGATCGCCTACCTCGATTCCTGGATCGGCAAGCTCCTGGGCCAGCCGCGCCTGCGCGGAAGCGACGTGGTGACGGTGATCGTGGGCGATCACGGCGAGAGCCTGGGCGAGCACGGGGAGCAGACCCACGCCCTCCTGGCCTACGACTCGACCCTCCATGTGCCGCTGATGATGCGCTGGCGCGGCGGGCCGCACGGAGTGCGGGAGGAGCCGGCGGTCTCGCAGGTGGACGTGGTGCCGACCATCCTCGACCTGCTCGGCCTGCGCCCGGACAAGGGCGAGCCCCTCGCCGGCCGGAGCCTGCTGCCGGAGCTGGCGGGTCGTCCGGTCCGCCCCCGCGGCCTCTACTCGGAGACCTACCTGCCGTTCTACACCTACGGCTGGGCGAAGCTCCGGGTCTGGCGTCAGGGGCCGGCGAAGTACATCGAGGCGCCGACTCCCGAGCTCTACGACCTCGACCGCGACCCCAGGGAGCTCACCAACCTGGCCGAAGCCCAGCCCGGGCTCGCCCACGACATGGGGCGCGGCCTGGACGAGTTCCTCGCCTCGGTGGGAGACGCGGAGAAGGAGGCCGATCTTCCCCTGGACAGCGAGAGCCGGGAGAAGCTCCAGGCGCTGGGCTACCTCGCGGTGGGCAGCCACCCGGCGGCCCCGCGCCTCGCGGACTCCGAGCGTCCGGACCCCAAGGACGTCATCGGTCTCCACACCGGCATGCAGCGCGCGCAGCAGCTCGCCGACGACGGTCTCTTCGAGCCGGCGGTGGCGGAGCTCCACAAGGTGCTCACGCGCGATCCCAACAACCTGGCGGCGCTCATCGACCTGGCCTCGGACCAGGCCGGCCTCGGGCGGCTCGACGACGCCGTGAAGACGGTCGAGCGGGCCCTCGCCCTCGATCCCGACTACCCGCGGCTCTACCTGCAGCTCTCGGGCTTCGAGGCCCGGCGCGGCCACCGGGACCGGGCGATCGAGCTGGCCGACCGGGCGCTCGCTCTCGACCGGACCCTGCCCGAGGCCTGGATCCAGAAGGCCCAGCTCCTCGCCGGAGCCCAGGGCGGCCGGGGCGGCGAGGAGGTCGCCGCGGTTCTCGAGGAGGCGCGGAAGACCGTGGGCGAGACGGCGCGCCTCCTGGCGGTCAAGGTGAACCTGGTCGACCTGCCCCGGGGCGACCTCGACGCGGCCGGCGAGGACGCGCGGCGGGCCCTCGAGATGGACCCCTTCCTGGCCCTCGCCTGGCGGCTCCAGGGGCTGGTCCAGGAGCGGCGCGGCGAGACGGATCGGGCCGAGCAGAGCTACCGCCAGGGGCTCCGCCGCCAGCCCGACGACGGCGAGCTCCACGAGCGGCTCGGCATGCTGCTGGCGCGCACCGGCGGTGGCGCGGAGGCCCCGGCGCACCTTCGCGAGGCGATTCGTCTCGAGCCCAACCCGGGACCGGACCTGCACGTCGCGCTGGGCGCCTGGCTCGCCGAGCACGGAAACGTCAAGGACGCCGAGGCGGAGTACCGCCAGGTGCTCGAGGAGCATCCGGAGCACGCCGGGGCTCGAAACGACCTGGCGATCGTCCTCTACCAGACCGGCCGGAGCACGGAGGCGCGGAAGATCCTCGAGGTCCTGGTGGCCGACCACCCGCGGCTCGCCGATCCGTGGAACAACCTGGCGGCCCTGGCGGTGGAGCGGCAAGACTGGCCGGAGGCCGAGAGGTCCGCCCGCCGCTCGCTGAAGCTGGCTCCGGGTGTGGCCGCCGCCTGGAACAACCTGGGCATCGCGCGCGAGGAGCAGGGGGACTCCAAGGAGGCCGAGGCCGACTACCGGCGGGCGCTGAAGCTCGACTCCGAGTACTGGCAGGCGCGCCTCAACCTGGGCCTCGTGCTCTCTCGCAACGGTCGGGCGGTGGAGGCGGGCAGGGAGCTCGAGGCCGTGGTCGCCCAGGTGCCGGCGCAGATCGAGGCCCACCGAGAGCTGGGGGATCTCTACGCCGGGCCGCTCGCCGATCCCGTCAAGGCCCGCGCCCACTGGAACGCATTCCTGAAGTACGCGCCGGGCCATCCCGACGCGCCGGCGATCCGGAGGAAAGTGGCCGCGCTCGCCGCGGGGCGCGCGCCTTGACTCGCGGAGAGCGATTCGAGAGACTCAGGCTCAACCGAAGTCACCCGAGGGAGGGAACCGTGAGGGGATCGAGGCGCTCGAGGTCTGTGCGGAACACCTCTTCGGCGACGGCCGCGCGCTGTCCGCGGGCACGCCGGCAAGGTCTCTGTCTCGTCCCGGCGGTGGCGCTCCTCCTGTGCGCGGGGGTCCTCGCCGCGTCCAGCCCGGCGGCGGCTCAGCCGCGCCGGGTGGCGGGAGTCTCGGTGATGGTGACCAACGTCCAGGTGGCCGGGGCCGGGCGGGCGGTGGACTTCGACGTCCAGCTCACCACGCTCAGCGCGTCCACCGACGACTGCTCGGAGTGCGGTCCCCGAGCGCCGACCCGGGGCAAGGCGGCTCGGGGCAAGGCGGGCTGGAGCAAGGTGGCTCGCGGCAAGTCGGCTCGGGGCAAGGCGGCGGCTCTCGTCGCGGGTCCCCAGGCCCTGGCCTCGCCGCCCATCGGCCATCTCGGCGACTACGAGACCACCGGAACCTTCAGCACGACCTTCACCGACGGGCCCTACACCGGCACGGTGACCACCGGGACCGCACCCTACAATGCCGGTACGAACAAGTACCTGGTTCACTACAGCTCGGCCTACACGACCTACCACTACGCCGTTCAGTACCACGTGTTCGGGGACGGCGCCGTGCCAGGGATCGACTTCGGCGACGGCCAGACGGTGCCGGCGACGACCCTGCCGACCCTGGTGACCAGCACCACCACCGTGGGCGGCGCGGTCCGCCGGGTCTTCAAAGGGTCGTTCAGCCACATGTACGCGGACCGGACCAGCCTGCGGACGATCCGCGTGGCGTCGGCCCCCAACCCCATCACCACGGGGACCCCGTTCACCGGCCAGATCCTGACGGCCGCCGCCTACCCGTTTCCCTACTCGACCCAGAGCCAGACCCACTTCACGGTGTCGGTCCGAAGCATCTACAGCTACCTCACGATCTACCACTCGCCGGGCAGCGGCTCGAACACGGTGAGCGTCCGGGGTCCTTACGTGTTCGGTCCGAGCCCGGTATTCACCACCGGCGGACCGTTCTCGACCGCCGGAACCAAAGACGTGACCGGCTACCCGGCCCAGCTCGTCAACACCGCGCAGGTGGCCGGGCTAGCGGCGATCGAGGTCCCCGCGGCGTCGCGGTGGGGTCTCCTGCTCCTCGCCGGCCTCCTGGCCGTGACCGGGGCTCTCCTGCTTCTCCGGCGGTAGCCCTCACCACCACCGCTCGAGCTCGACGCCGCGGAGGATGGCGGTGTCCGGGTAGACGTTCGGCCCGGCGACGGGCTCGAGGTCGATCCTGAGGTGCCAGACCTCGCGCCGGGGGAAGGCGGCCTCGGCGGCACGGCGGAGCGCCGGGACATCGCGCACGAAGACTCTGCCGGCGGTCTGCGGTGGGAGGTCGCCGGAGAGGAGGAGCGGGCCGTAGACCGCCGGCGCGCCGGCCACGAAGACGAGGGCGCTCCGCCCCACGCCGCGTTGCTCGAGGAGCTCCAGGGGGAGAGCCGACGTGCCGTGGTACCAGGAGGCCAGCCGCGCCACTTCCGCGGGAAGCCGCCCGTGGAGCGGCGGGATCACCAGGAGCGCCAGTCCCAGGGTCCCCAGAGAGGGCGCGAGGCGCGGTCCCCAGGCTCCCCGGGTGCGGGAGAGCAGCCGACGAAGCCCGCCGTAGAGAGTCTCGAGGCTCCGGGCGGCGAGGAGGGCCAGCGGCCCCAGCGCTTCGAACACCAGCCGCGGTCCGCCGTAGACGACGTCGGCCCAGTAGTAGGCGCTGTAGCCCAGGACCAGGGCGGCCGCCGATGCCAGGAGCAAGGCGTCCTTGCGGCGGCCGGGGGCCGGCCAGAGGAGCGGCAGGAGGAGCGCCAGGTCGGGGAACGGCAGCCCCCACGGCGATCGGTTGAGCTGTCCGAAGTACCAGGGCAGATGGTGCCGGAGGATCACCAGGACGGGGAGGTGGACCGCGCCGTGGCCGGTGAACGTGTGGGTGGGATCGGCGACCCGGTAGCCCGTCGCGAACGGGTTCCCGAAGACGGCGGAGTCGAAGGCCAGCACGAGGAGGACGGGGGCCAGGGCGCCGAGGCCGAGCCGGGCCAGCGCCAGGAGCCGGCGTCGCGCTCCGGCGGGGCGGAGCACCCCCCAGAGCGCCCAGGGCCCGAGGAGCGCCGCGGCCGTGAAGGGGCGGATCGCCACCGCCAGGCCCGCGAAGAGACCGGCGAGCAGCCACCGGCCGGGCCGGTCGGCGCGCGCCGAGGCGAGGCAGACCATGCAGCCGAGGCTCGCCGCCAGGCAGGGCACGTGCGCCATGAATCCCGAGCCCATGGCCAGGGCGAAGGGCGAGACCGCGAGGCCGCCGGCGGCGAGGAGGGCGGTCCGCGGCGCGAAGAGCGTCCGTCCCAGCGCCCAGACGGCGACGACGGAGAGCCCCAGCAGGAAGGGATCGACGAGCCAGGGCGCCCCGAGCCACCACCCGAAGGCCAGCACCGCGGGCCAGCCGGGCGGGTAGATGGAGACCCAGCGCCGGGCGTCGAGGAGCACGTTCTCCAAGCCGAAGAGGCGGGGCAGGGGAGGCGGTTCGAGGGCCAGGTGGCCACCGGCGAAGACCTTGCTCTGGAAGGCGTAGGAGATCCCGTCGGCGACGTGGGGCACCGCGCCCAGGGCCTCCCGGGAGATCAGGGCCGCCACGGCGAAGGCTCCCAAGGCGAGGGTGGCGAGAACCGCTAGCTCGGTCCGGGACGGGCGAGGAGAAGCTTCCAGAGCGCGCATCGGGCGAGGAGAGGCTACCGCAGGCCGGCTGCCGACCGCCTGCCGAAGTGAGCCCACAGCCTGGCTATGATGGACCGGTGTTCCGCGTCGAGCCCCTTTCGCCCGGCCTCCTCGTCACCCGCATCCGGATGGCCCGCGGCGTCCTCGGACGGCCGCTCCACGAGGTGTCGGCCTACCGGATCGGCGACCTGCTGGTCGATACCGGCCCGCCCCCGACCGCGGAGCGGCTGGCCGCATGGTGCCGCGGCTTGCTCGAGCGCCGTGGGCTCTCGCGGGTCGTCCTGACCCACCACCACGAGGACCACGTCGGCGGGGCGGCGGCGCTCCAGACCCTCGGCCTGCCGGTCGCGGCGCCCACCCCGGCCGTACCGATCCTCGCCTCGGGACTCCGCATGCCGCTCTATCGGCGAGCGGTCTGGGGGGCGCCGCGCCGGTTCCGGGCCGAGCCGCTGGGCGAGTGGGTGACGGCCCGGATGGGGAAGGACGAGCTGCGCTTCCGCGTGGTCGCCACGCCCGGCCACGCTTTCGACCACGTCTGCCTCTTCGAGCCGGACCGCCGGTGGCTCGTCTCGGGCGACCTCTACGTCCACGAGCGGGTCAAGTACCTGCGCCGCATCGAGGACATCGGGGTCCACCTCGAGTCGCTGCACCGTGTCCGCGCGCTCGATCCGGAGATCCTGATCTGCGCCCACGCCGGGCTGGTGGAGGATGCCGGAGCCGCCCTCGGGCGGAAGATCGCCTGGTGGGAGGGCCTGGCCGAGGAGGCGCGCTCCCTCCGCGGGCGCGGTCTCTCGACGCGGGCGATCACCCGGGAGCTCCTGGGCCGCGAGGGCTTCCTCTACTACGCCAGCTTCGGCGACTTCTCGAAGCGCAACCTCATTCGCAGCCTGCTCCGGTCGCCCGAGGCGGGCACGGCGGTGGGCGGGGAGGGCTGATCCCGTCGGGCGGGTGCACCGCGCCCTCGCGATCGGATACTCTGCCGGCCATGAGTGACGCGACGAGCGACCCCGGCAAGAGCGCCTACGCCGCCGCCGGCGTCGACATCGACGCACAGGAGGCCGGGTTGCGGCAGGTCAAGAAGCTCGCGAAGGAGACCTTCACCGCCGGCGTCCTCACCGAGATCGGGAGCTTCGGAGGGCTCTTCCGACCCGACCTCTCCGGGATGGCGGAGCCCGTGCTGGTGGCCTCGGCCGACGGCGTGGGCACCAAGCTCCTGGTCGCCCGCATGGCCGGCGACTACTCGGGCGTCGGCCGCGACCTGGTCAACCACTGCGTCAACGACATCCTGGTCCAGGGGGCGCGCCCCC
>CAZIIB010000236.1:0-6274 GCA_964539125.1 uncultured Thermoanaerobaculia bacterium
AGGCGTTCGGCAACCTGATCCACCACGACTACCCGGACCACGACTTCGACGACCTGATGTCGGGCGTCGACGCCGTCGTCGAGCGCGGGTTCGTCGATCCCGGCCGCCTCTACGTCACCGGCGGCAGCGGCGGCGGAGTGCTCACCGCCTGGATCGTCGGCCACACCGCGCGCTTCCGCGCCGCCGCCGTCGCCAAGCCGGTGATCAACTGGTATAGCTGGGTTCTCACCTCCGACCTGCCGTCGTTCGGCGTGACCTACTGGTTCGGCGGCTTGCCCTGGGAGCATCTCGAGAGCTATATGAAGCGCTCGCCGATCAGCTACGCGGGCCAGGTCGAGACGCCGACCCTGGTGATGACCGGCGAGGAGGACTACCGCACTCCCAGCTCCGACGCCGAGCAGTTCTACGAGGCCCTCAAGCTCCGCAAGGTGCCGTCGGTCATGGTGCGCATTCCGGACGCCAATCACGAGATCGCCGAGAAGCCCAGCAACATGATGGCCAAGGTGGCCTATATCCTCGGCTGGTTCGAGCGCTACGGAGGAGAGAAAGCCCCGGCGCCCTAGCCGGGCTCGGGAGCTTTTCGGAGCCCGAGCTTGTCCAGAGCCAGGTCGAAGACCGAGGTCCCCAGCCATCCTCCGAGCACCGCGACGGCGAAGACTCCCAGGGGATTCAAGAGAGCGGCCCTGGGTACGATGCCGGTGAAGAGCAGGAGCCAGTAGAAGACCACGCCGGCGATCAGGCCGGTGAAGAGCCTCTGCCACAGCCATTTGCGACGCCCCTTGCCATAGGTCCACGCGATGAAGCCGCCGGCGAGGGAGCCCGCCGTCAGCACCGCGAGGAGAGCCCAGGGGAACGCGATCTTCAGCGGCGCGGTGCGGTTCAGGAAGCCCGGTGACGAGGCCGTGATCTCGGTGTCGCCCCACCATTCTCCGGTGGCCTGAGTCTTCGCCTCGAAACCGCCCTCGGGGATCGTGACCGAGGTCTCCCCGAGGTGGGCGGGCCCCGAGCGGACCGAGAACGTCACCTCCCGATCGCGGTTGGTGGCCAGCGGCCTGCCGTCGGCCCCCACGAGCTGGGCCACGACCGTCGCCGGGATGCCGGGGGAAACCGATTCGGGGTTGGAGGCGAGCTCGAGACCCGTGATCGGCGGCTCGAACTGGACCTGGAGGGACGGTGGATCCGCGCCGGCGAGCTCCGGGCTGGCGCCGAGGTCCTCCACGTGGATGGTGCCGGGGTTCGAGGACGTGAGCTGGGCGGTCGCCGAGGTCTTCCCCGGGGGGAAGTCGAGAGACTGTGGTTCCAGCCGGCCGCCGTCGGGGACCAGCTGCACGCGGTAGGTTTCCGCCGCTCCACCGTTCTCCTGGAGGAAGGCGAAGATCGTCGCCGAGTCCTTGTCGTTGGCGAGGAGGTCCTTGGCCGGGCTGGCCCGCAGGATCAGGCGTGGAGGCTCCGGGGCAAGGGGCGGCGGTGGCGGCGGCCCCGGCGGCGGGAAGACCCTCTCGACACCGACGGCCCGGCCCTCGGAGATCTCGGGGCGACTCGGCTGGTTCGCACCCGGGATGGCCTGGGCCTCGACCCTGCCGGACTGCGCACCCGAGGCGCCTGGAGCTGCCGCTGGTCTGACGCCGGGAAGCTCCTTCGCGGTGGGGGGGGGCTCGGGACGCGGCGCTCGGGACGCGTTCGGTTGTGGAAGCTCTCGAAGCCGTGGCGACGGGGTGCTCCGGCCGGCCGGGGCCACCTGCACGAACGCTCCACCGGCGCGGAGCTCCGCATGGTCGGCGGCGATCTCCAGGAGGCCGGCAGCTTCGGCCGTGACGTCGGCCTCGGTGAAGTCCGCACCCGCCTTGAGAGGAATCTCCAGGCTCTCGGTCTTCCCGGAGGCTTGCTTGACCTGGACCTGGAGAATGAAGTCCTTCGGGGCGGCGACCGGTTGACCGTGGGAATCCTGGAGGCCGAGCTTCACGGCGACCTTGGCACCCGTCTCGACCCGCATCTGAGTCGTGTGGACGCTGACCCGCACCGGCTCCGCGGCGCTTGCGGCCACCGGAAGCGCCAGCGCGGCGAGGAGCGCCGCCGCGGGCATCCCGATTCCGACCATTCTGGTTGGCATCTCCGCCACCTCCTGACCGATCCCCGCTCCGCCCGCGCTTCAATTCGAAGTGATGGACGAGCGCGATTCTCCCCCACGCTACCACTCGCCGGGGTGGCGGAGGTGCCTCAATCCTTCCAGGCCTCGCCCAGCGCTCGCGCGAAGTTGGCCCCGACCACCTTCTCGATCACCCCGTCCGGCCGGCCCCGGCGCGACATCTCCGCCGCGATCCGGTCCATGTGCCGCTCCGAGTTGAGCGCCGGGATGAACGGCGGCCGGTCCGGGCTCTCGCCGGGAGCCGAGATCCCCATCGCCCGGCGCTGCTCGACCTCCTTGCGCAGCGCCTCCCGGTACTCCGGCCCGTCGGCCACCGGCACCACCCCCTGATCGCTCCCGATCCCCACGTGGTCCTCGCCGCACACGTCGAGGGCGTGGTCGAGGTGCGCGAACAGCATGTCGGTCGTCAGCTCCCCCGTGCCGCCGTCGAGGAACGGCATGAGATAGATCCCCACCACTCCCCCCTTCTCGGCGGCGGCCCGGAGCTCCGCGTCGTCGTTGTTCCGCGGGTGCCGGTAGACCGCGTTGCAGCCGGTGTGCGAGATGAGCGGCGGGCGCGTCGAGGCGGCGATCCCCTCGGCGGTGGTGCGCTGGCCGGCATGCGAGAGGTCGACCGCGATTCCCAGCTCGTTCATTCGCTCCACCGCCTGCCGGCCGAGGCGGGAGAGCCCGGCGTTGCCCGGCTCCAAGCAGCCATCGCCGTAGAGGCTGCGGTCGTTGTAGGTGAGCTGCGCGATCCGCAGCCCCAGGCCCCGGAAGAGGTCGAGGCGGTCGAGATCGTCGCCGTAGAGGTCGGTGCTCTGGGCGCCGGCGATGATCCCGAGCTTGCCCTCGCGCTTCGCCCGCTCGAGATCGGCGGCGGTCCTCACCAGGAGCAGGTGCTCGGCGTGCATCTCGGCTGCCCGCTGGAGCTGGGCAAATCGGCGGACCGCCGCCTCGAAGCCCTCCCGCGGCGCCGGCACCGTCATGTTGACGGCGGTCATGCCGCACCGGTCGACCACGGCGAGCACTTCCTCCGGAAGCGGCGGTCCGTCCCCCAACTCCAGGCCGCACAGGCCGTCGATCACTACGGCGTCCGGATACCCGGGCCACAGCGGGGCCGAGGCCGCGTCCGAAGCACGGCCGGTCACCGGCGCCTGCTCTCCCCGGGCCGGCGCTCCAAGCCCGCCCAGCACCCCGAGCGCGGTAGCCGCGGCCCCGCCCCGGAGCACCGCGCGGCGAGAGACACCCGCCCGGAGCTCAGGCCGGGCCGAGGTCGGGGGCGCGGTCGGACCTCCGGTTCGGAAGGGGGCCGGAGATGGAGACCGGGGTGCCTCCGGGGGCTCGCTGCCACGCTGGCTCATGGGTTTCCTCCTGGGCTGTGGTCTCGACCCGGCGAGGATAGCGGATGGTCGCCGTCCCGCTCGGTCTCGCGCCGGCGAAGGCCGGCTTGGCGAGGCATGCTAAAGTCCCTATCTCCTCGACTCGGGCGCCATCGGGCGCCGCTCCCGGGCCGGAGAGCGATGTGACGGATGGAACCCACCTCTCGACCGAGCTACAGGAAAGCGCCGACGATCTGAGGAGCTATCTGGCGGACGGCATTCCTCCGCTTCTGGCCGCCGGCGGCGTAGGTCTCCTGCTGCGCGGCGCTCCGCAAGCCCTCACCGCCCAGATCGAGGCCTGGCTCTCCTACCAGCACCAGGCGCGCGGCGGTACCGTCCGCTTCGCCGACCTGGTCTTCCACGCCCTGCGGAAGCTTCACCTCCTGGGCGAGCTCGGCCTGACGCCGAAGAAGGAGCTCGCGGCCTACCTGAGCTCGCTGGTCGAGTCGCTCGTTCCGCTCTGCCCGCCGCAGGACCGGGAGCTCGTGCGCGGAAGCCTCGAGCGCCTGCGCCGGGCGCGCCAAGAGGTGCTCGGGACCGGCTTCCGCGTGGGATCGGTGCCCGGCGGTCCAGGCGTGGGAGGGGAGGCCACGCCTCCGGAGCTGACCGAGGAGCTGCGGCGTTTCTCCCTGCTCCTCTCCCGCCTCAAGCCGGCGGCCGCCGCGGGCGGATCGGCCGGGCCGCCGGGATCGCCGGGCCTGGGTCCCGGTGAGGACCTGGTCTCCGCCCTCCTCTCCTCGGCGGCGAGCTCGGCCCGCGACGCCTCCGAGCTGGGCGAGTACCTCGAGCACCTGCGCGGTCTGGGCGTCGCCAGTACCGATCCGGCCGTCGTGGTGCGTACCTTGAGCCGCGCTCTGCCCGCCTGGGCGCCGGCGGCGATGCCCGAGCCCGAGGCCATGGGCGGAAACGCCCGGGCCCTGCGTCGCTTCGTCGATCTCGCCGAGGCGCCGCAACAGCGGCTCGAGCGCTTCCAGGAGGTCCTCCACGCGCTGGTCGAGGAGTTCAACTCCGGTTCTCTGCCCCGGGCCGTCGCCCTCTCCCAGGTGGCCACCAGCCTGCTCGCGGAGCAGCGGGTGCCGGCCGGCGACGCGGCCCTGGTGCGCAGCCGCGCCCGGGACTCGCTCGACGGCGAGCGCCTCCGGACCTTCGCCCTCGATGCCCGGCAGCAACCGCTCTTGCGCCAGCTCATGGAGTTCTTCCCGGAGCTTCAGCCCGAGGGGCTGCTGGTCACTCTCGAGGACCAACCCGACCGGCTCGTCCGGCGGCTGTGCCTGACCCTGCTCGAGCTCTACGGCGAGGTGGCCCGCCCCGCCGTTCTCGACCGGTTGGAGAGCTCGCTCGCCGACACGCGGGAGACCGCCTGGTTCTGGCAGCGCAACCTGATCTACCTCCTCCACCGTCTGCCCTGCTCGCCCGACAGCCTCGAAGAGCGCGAGCTCGACGGGGTCCTCCAGTTCTCCGAGCTCGCCTACCATGCGCGGCTGGTCGGGGAGGCGGTGATCCGGCTCGGCCAGATCCGCCATCCGCGGGCCGAGGGCGCCCTGCTGGCCCGGCTGCGGGAGGTGGAAGATGGGCTCGAGGCGGGAGGTCTTCCCAACCAGCCTCTCGAAGACCTGGAACGGCTGCGCGTCCTGATCACCACCCAGCTCCTGCGCGGCGGCTCGTCGGCCGCCCGGCGCACGGTGGTCCAGTCGGCGCTGGCCCGGCTGCGCCAGACCGGAGAGGGAGACCGGGTCGCCGAGCTCCGGGTGGCGGACCTCTCGGCCGAACCGGACCTGGTCGACGAGATCCTCCGGGTGCTCCGGGAGGGCCTGCCGCGCCGGCTCCTGGGGGTGACGCTGCCGCGCAAGACCGAGAGCCTCACCCAGATCGTCGAGGGCCTCGCCTCGACGCCCACGACCGCCGTGCGCCAAGGCCTCGAAGCGGTCGTCCAGGGGTTTCCGCGCGAGCCCTACGGTATCGAGGCCTCCAAGGTCCTGGCCGCGTTCGACGCCCCGGCGCCCACCGCCGGGGGGTCGGCGACGCCGGAGGCCGAGCCGGAGGGGGAGGCGGCCGAGCCCTCCACCCAGCGCATGGAGGGCGACCTGCGGCTGTTCGGCTTGCCCAACTTGCTCCAGAGCTTCGGCCAGAGCGAGCTCACCGGCAGCCTGACGCTCCGCGACGGTCAGGGGGCGACCGTGGCGCTGCTCGAGCTCGACCAGGGCCGTCTGGTGTCCTGCTCGACCGGGCGCCTGCAAGCGGAAGCGGCGTTCTACCAGCTCCTGGAGCTTCCCCTCGCGAAGTCGTTCTCCTTCGTCGGGGGGGAGATCGCCCGGCCCGCCGCCGGGAAGCGGATGGCGGCGCGGGACATGATGGCCCTGCTCATGGAGGGGATGCGGCGCAACGACGAGTATCAGCGCGCCCGGGCCCTGGTGCCGGACCCCACCGTCCTCGTGCCCACCGGTACCCGCCCGACGAGCCTTCCCGGCGAGACCGACGGGGTCTTCGTGCGCGAGCTCTGGGGCCAGGTCAAGGCCGGAGCCACCGCCGCCGCCTGCGAGGAGACCCTAGCGGTCGACGCCTACCGGGTGCGGGCTCTCCTCTCCCACTGGCTCACCGAAGGCGCGGTCGAGGTGTCGCAGTTCGGTCTGGCCACGCCCGCCGAGGCGTGAGCGGCACGACCGAGCCACTCCTGTGTCCCGGGGGCTGCTCCCCTAGACATCTACAAAGGCTCACTTCGTGACAGGTGAGTCAAGTTTTCCCGAGCGGAGCCGAGACTCGGGAGGGG
>CAZIIB010000237.1:0-2441 GCA_964539125.1 uncultured Thermoanaerobaculia bacterium
CTACCGGTTGGCGGCTCCGCCTCCAAGACACTGTCCCAGACCGGCATCGCCGACCGCACTCGGGCGGGGTAGCGCAGCATCGCGAGATTGGCGGCCAGATCGCCGACGGCGACCGGCGGCTCCGCGTAGGGCCGCAGGTCGGCGAAGGTCATGTAGCGCAGCGCCGGCGCGGCGTCGCCGTAGAGCTTCCGGTTCACGGCGAGGAGAAACGCCGCGGAGAGGGCGCCATTGACGGTCGAGCGCCGCCGCCGGGCGGCTCGGACCAGCGCCGACGTCGCCGCCGCGGGCAGCTCCACGGGGAGCGCACGGCAGCGGGCGCTCCCGGGGATCGGCGCCCGGCGGGCGCCGCGGCTCCGGAAGCGGAAAGTCACCTCGTCGCCGAGCTGACGGGCGAGAAAGCCCGCCAGCCGTCCCTTTCCTCGCAGACCTCTCCAGGCCGGCGGGAACCGCTGCTCGACCGGCGGCAGGGCCGCGCCGGTCTCCGGTGCCGGCGCGTTCCCTGGCTGTAGAGCCGGCTTCGGCCCGGCCGCCGGATCGCAGAGCCGGAGGAGCTCCTCCGCCAGGGCGCCGCCGGAGACGGCGTCCATGACCGCGTGGTGGAAGGTCAGGACGATCTCGCCGCCCTCGCCCACGGGCGCCAGATAGGTGCACCGGAGCAGCGGACCGGCCGCAGCGTCGACCCGCTCGTTGAGCTCCTCCTCGACCACCTCGATCCACCCCTCTTCGCCCCCCCGCTCGACGACCCGCAGGGGGATCGGCGGCGTCCCGTCGGGCTCGAACCCGAAGCGTCCGGCGCGCTCGACGATGCGCACTGCGAGCAGCGGATGGCGCCGCTGGAGGGCCTCGAGCGCGCCGGCGAGCCGCTCGGGCGACGGGCCGCGGTCGAGCCGCAGGACCACCACGACGACGAAGGGCGCGTGGCGGTCGGTGAGGGTGGCGGCGGTCTCGAAACGTCCCAGCTCGCGCCGCATCTGCCGAGCGTAGCAGCCTCCGCCCGGTGCTATCGTGACGTCGTGACGACGGGCACGGCAGACGGCGTCGACGAGCGCCGCCTCGAGGAGATCGACGCTTACGTCGAGGAGCACCGGCGGGGCCGCCAAGGCAACAAGGTCCTCCACGGCTACCCCTCTCCGCTCCTCTGGCGCGAGCGGCCGGTGCCGGTCGGCGAGGTGATGACTCTCCGGCGGAGGACGGCGGCCGCGGTGCCGAAGCGGCTCATCCTCTACGTCTCGACGCCCTACTGCCTGCCGACCGAGCCCGACCGCTGCGGCTTTTGCCTCTTCCCCAGCGAGGTCTTCCGGAAGCGCGCGCAGCTCGACGAGTACCTGGGCTACCTCGAGCTCGAGGGGAGCCTCTACCGCGACCACTTCGAGAGCTCGATGCTCGACGGCGTCTACTTCGGTGGTGGCACGGCGAACCTCTACCCGCCCGACAGCTACCCGCGTCTCCTGGGCCTCGTCCGCGGCGCCCTGGGGCCGATTCCGCCGGCGGTCGAAGTGACGCTCGAAGGGATCCCGCAGCTCTTCACCCGCGAGAAGCTCGCGGCGATGAAGGCGGCCGGCGTCAACCGGATCAGCATCGGGGCCCAGCAGCTCGCCGACGACCTGATCGCCCTGAGCGGCCGCCGGCAGAGCGCGGACCAGGTCTTTCGCGCCATCGAGTGGTGCCACGAGCTCGATCTGCCGGCGAGCGTCGATCTCATCTTCGGCTGGCCTCGCCAGAGCGTCGACCGGATGCTCGAGGACCTCTCGGCGATCGTCGCCACCGGCATCGCCCACCTCACTCACTACGAGCTGAACGTCTCCGGCCGCTCCGCCTTCGCCCTCGACCGCCGCGACGAGCTGCCGTCGCGCGACGACAACCTCGAGATGTACCGGGCTGCCACGGACTTCCTCGCGGGCGCCGGCTTCCGGCAACGGACCGCCTACGACTGGGAGAGGACCGAGGGCGACCTGCCCGCCGGCTACCGCTTCGAGGAGAGCTGGCACCGGCCGCTGCGCTCGCCGGCCGCGGGGGAGGCCTCGGGCGTCGAGATGTGGGGCTGGGGCTTCGCCGGCGTCTCCAACTTTCCGGGCGCTCCCGACGCGCCGGGGTGGACCTACATCAACCACACCCGCGTCGAGAGCTACTTCGCCTGCCTCGACGAGGGGCGGTTCCCGGTCGAGCGAGGGTACCGCTACGGCGAGCTCGACCTGCGCCTCAACGTTCTCTTTCAAATGCTCCATGGGATGAGCGTCGACCGCGGCGAGTACCGGCGCCTGTTCGGCCTCGACCTGGTCACCGAGCACGCCGCGGTCTGGTCGGTGCTCGAGCGGCGGGGCTGGGCCCAGGTGGACGACGAGCGCGTGACCCTGGTCGGAGACGGCGTCTTCCACACGCCGCTGGTTCAGACCCTGCTCGCCCGATCGACCGGCAAACCGGTCATTTGTCGTGGACGAGCC